>NZ_JAFEHE010000015.1:0-144077 GCF_016887925.1 Pseudomonas sp. MIL9
GCTTCATCCGAACAATCCGGCGATGTTTTGAAGCGCTCGGATTCCAGGCGCTTTAGCCAAAGGCAAAAGCCGTTGCGCTCCCAATACAAAATCTTCACTCGGTTGCGAGGCTTGTTGAGAAAGACGAAAAGCACCGGATCAAACACCGCGACTTTGATGTCCAGTTCGACCAGAGCGGCGAGGCCATCGATGGATTTTCGGAAGTCGACAGGCTTGGGATAGAGATAGACTTTTTCGACTTTTGCGTCGGGACGCATCATGAGGTGCTGGCTCCGTAAAGGAATCGGGAGCACAGCATCGGGGATCAGGTGACGGCTTTGAATGTGGGGTTTATGGAGCGCTTACAGTGCAGCAAGAAGTTGCCGGAGGAAAACCTGGCACTGGACGGTGGTGGTCACCTGACCTACCTCGCGCCGACTCGAGTCAGCCTGGCACTGATGGAAGAGCGCTGGCCGGACGTGAAATTCCGCGCGACGCGCGAGCATCACTAAGCGCTGAGTTGAAACACCCGAAACCCCGTTGCGAAAGCTGCGGGGTTTTTTGTTGCCTGTTGCATTACCTGTAGGAGTGAGCCTGCTCGCGATGATTTCAGGTGCGCCGCGTTTATTCGGGAGGTGTGCATCATCGTTAACCTCCATCGCGAGCAAGCTCGTTATCTTTTCGGCATAACGCTTATCGCAAACCAATCTCCACGCCCATGGCATTTCCGCCGAGTCGATACCGTCCTGTCTGGAGAACCCGGCTGATCGGAACTAGATTTTACTCAGCGCCAGCCAGGCACTTGAGTTTCACCTGCGAAAGGATGGAATCGGCTATGAACAGGTTGCTACGCGTTGTATTGCTGTTGAAGGTTTTCGTGATGCTGTCCCTCGGCAGTGCGGCGGTCTGGGCCGAGTGTGAGAACCACGCTACCCAGGCGATGAGCGGGCAGGGCGGAGACAGTGGATTGATGCTCGCCAAGTCCGAATCCGAACCGGGTGATCAGGGCCAGGGCGGCGCGGATAACGGTGACGACTCGACCACCGACGAACCGGATTCCAGTGACGACGAAGAAGGCGATAGCCAGACCTAAATCGCAGACAAAATAAAACCCCTTCCACTTGAAGTGGAAGGGGTTCGATCAACACAACCCCTGTGGGAGCTAGCCTGCTAGCGATTGCGGTGTGCCGGTAAACAGAAATGTTGACCGGTATACCGCTATCGCCAGCAGGCTGGCTCCCACATTTTTATGCCGCGCCGTGCACGAACTGCTCGGCGTAGTGGCAAGCCACTTGGCGGCTGTCGAGCAGGCGCAGGGCCGGCTCTTCAGTTTTGCAACGATCGGTGGCGTAGGGGCAACGCTTGTGGAACGCGCAGCCAGACGGCGGGTTCAGCGGGTTGGGCAGCTCGCCGACGATCTTGATCTTCGGCTTGTCCGGATCCGGGTGAATGGTCGGCGTCGCCGACAACAGCGCCTGGGTGTAGGGGTGCAGAGGACGGGTGTAGATGTCCTCTTTCGGGCCCATTTCCACGGGACGACCGAGGTACATCACCATCACGTGATCAGCGACGTGCCGCACCACCGCCAGGTTGTGGGAGATGAACACATAGGCGGTGTTGAACTCTTGCTGCAGGTCCATGAACAGGTTCAGCACCTGGGCCTGGATCGATACGTCCAGCGCCGAGGTCGGTTCGTCCGCCACCAGCACTTTCGGTTGCAGCATCATGGCGCGGGCGAGGGCGATCCGCTGGCGCTGGCCGCCGGAGAACATGTGCGGATAGCGCTGGTAGTGCTCGGGGCGCAAACCCACCTGCTTCATCATCGCCTGGACTTTCTCGCGACGTTCGGTGGCCGACAGGTTGGTGTTGATCAGCAGTGGCTCGGCCAGTTGATCACCGATTTTCTGCCGTGGGTTCAGCGAGGCGTACGGGCTCTGGAACACCATCTGCACGTCTTTGCGCAGTTGCTTGCGCTGGGCCTTGTCGGCACCGGCCACTTCCTGACCGGCGATTTTCAGGGAGCCCGAGGACGGCTCTTCGATCAGTGTCAGGGCGCGGGCCAGGGTGGATTTTCCGCAACCGGACTCACCTACGACGGCGAGGGTCTTGCCGGCTTCCAGCTCGAACGACACACCGTTGAGGGCGCGAACGGTGGCGTGACCCTTGAACAGGCCACGGGACACTTCGTAGTGACGGGTCAGGTCGCGGGCGGTAAGAACGACGGCCATTACGCCACCTCCTGGTTCAGCGGGTAGAAGCAGCGGGCGAGGCTGTTGCTTTTCGGGTCAAGGGTCGGACGCTGCGCACGGCAGTTGTCCTGCACATACGGGCAGCGCGGCGACAGCAGGCAGCCCTGCGGACGGTCGTAACGACCGGGCACGATGCCTGGCAGGGTCGACAGGCGGGAGGCCCCCAGGCTGTGTTCCGGGATCGCCTTGAGCAGCGCTTCGCTGTACGGGTGCGCCGGGATGTCGAACAACTGAGGCACCTGACCGACTTCGACCGCTTGACCGGCGTACATCACGCACACGCGCTGGGCGGTTTCGGCCACGACCGCGAGGTCGTGGGTGATCAGTACCAGGCCCATGTTCTGCTCTTTCTGCAACGCCAGCAGCAGGTCCATGATCTGCGCCTGAATCGTCACGTCCAATGCAGTGGTCGGTTCGTCCGCAATCAGCAGTTTCGGTTCGCCGGCAATGGCCATGGCGATGGCAACACGCTGGCTCATACCGCCGGACAATTGATGCGGGTAGGCGTCCATACGGCTGGCGGCACCCGGGATTTCGACTTTTTCCAGCAGTTCGATGGCACGCTTGCGCGCGGCCTTGCCGGACATTTTCAGGTGCAGGCGCAGCACTTCTTCGATCTGGAAGCCGACGGTGTAGCTCGGGTTCAGCGCGGTCATCGGGTCCTGGAAGACCATGGCCAGGTCTTTGCCGACGATTTGCCGACGCTGACGGTTGCTGAGCTTGAGCATGTTCTTGCCATCGAAATTCAGGGCGTCGGCGGTGACGATCCCCGGATGCTCGATCAGGCCCATCAGCGCCATCATGGTCACGGACTTGCCGGAACCCGATTCGCCAACGATGGCCAGGACTTCGCCCTTGTCCACTTTCAGGTCGAGGCCATCGACCACGGGAACGGCGTTCTTGTCGCCGAAGCGAACGTTGAGATTCTTGATTTCTAACAGGGACATTGGAATCTCCTCAGGCGGCGTTCTTGAGTTTCGGGTCCAGCGCATCGCGCAGGCCGTCGCCCATCAAGTTGATTGCCAGCACGCTGAGCAAAATGGTCAAGCCAGGCAGGCTGACGACCCACCAGGCGCGTTCGATGTAGTCGCGGGCCGAGGCCAGCATGGTGCCCCACTCAGGGGTTGGCGGTTGTACGCCAAGGCCGAGGAAGCCCAGTGCGGCGGCATCGAGAATCGCCGAGGAGAAGCTCAGGGTCGCCTGAACGATCAGTGGTGCCATGCAGTTGGGCAACACGGTCACGAACATCAGGCGTGGCAGGCCGGCACCGGCCAGGCGCGCGGCGGTCACGTAGTCGCGGTTCAGTTCGCCCATCACCGCAGCACGGGTCAGACGAACGTAGGACGGCAGGGACACCACGGCGATGGCGATCACGGTGTTGATCAGGCCTGGGCCGAGGATGGCGACGATCGCCACGGCCAGCAGCAGGGAGGGCAGGGCCAGCATGATGTCCATCAGACGCATGATGGTCGGGCCGACCACGCGCGGGAAGAACCCGGCGAACAGACCCAGCAGGATCCCCGGGATCAGCGACATGACAACCGACGACAGGCCGATCAGCAAGGACAGGCGCGAACCCTGGATCAGGCGCGACAGCAGGTCACGGCCCAGCTCATCGGTACCGAGCAGGAACTGCATCTGCCCACCTTCCAGCCAGGCCGGAGGGGTCAGCAGGAAGTCGCGGTATTGCTCGCTCGGGTTATGCGGCGCGACCCACGGGGCGAAGATGGCGCAGAAAATCACCAGCAACATGAACAGCAGGCCGGCAACGGCGCCTTTGTTCTTGGAAAACGCTTGCCAGAATTCTTTGTACGGCGACGGATACAGCAGGCTTTGATCCGCGGCGGAGGCGGTGGCGGCTACTGAGGAAGTTGGAGTGCTCATGGGTATTGACCTCAGCGCTGATGACGGATGCGTGGGTTGGCAAAGCCGTAGAGGATGTCCACTACGAAGTTGACCAGAATCACCAGGCAGGCGATTAACAGGATGCCGTTTTGCACAACCGGGTAGTCCCGGGCGCCGATGGCTTCGATCAGCCATTTACCGATGCCCGGCCAGGAGAAGATGGTTTCGGTCAGGACCGCACCGGCCAACAGGGTGCCGACTTGCAGGCCGACCACCGTCAGCACCGGAATCAGCGCGTTACGCAGGCCGTGCACGAACACCACGCGCGATGGCGACAGGCCTTTGGCGCGGGCGGTGCGGATGTAGTCCTCACGCAGCACTTCCAGCATCGACGAACGGGTCATCCGGGCGATCACCGCCAGCGGGATCGTGCCGAGCACGATGGCCGGCAGGATCAAGTGATGCAGTGCGTCGAGGAACGCACCCATGTCATCGGCCAGCAGCGTGTCGATCAGCATGAAACCGGTGCGCGGCTCGATGTCGTACAGCAGGTCGATCCGCCCGGATACCGGGGTCCAGCCCAGGGATACCGAGAAGAACATGATCAGGATCAGGCCCCACCAGAAGATCGGCATCGAGTATCCCGCGAGGGAGATACCCATGACCCCATGATCGAACAGGGACCCTCGCTTGAGTGCCGCGATCACCCCGGCCAGCAGGCCCAGGATGCCGGCGAACAACAGGGCGGCCATGGACAGCTCCAGGGTCGCGGGGAAGAGAGAGGTGAACTCGGTCCAGACGCTCTCACGGGTACGCAGGGACTCCCCGAGATCGCCGTGGGCCAGTTTGCCGATGTAATCCAGGTACTGGGCATACAGGGGTTTGTTCAGACCTAGGCGTTCCATTGCCTGAGCGTGCATTTCCGGGTCGACTCTGCGTTCGCCCATCATGACTTCCACAGGGTCGCCAGGGATCATGCGAATCAACGCGAAAGTCAGCAAGGTGATGCCGAAGAACGTGGGGATCAATAACCCCAGTCGGCGGGCAATAAAACTAAACATCGTGTGGTGTACCTCATCAGCCGGTTAGGCGTGCCCGGCACGCCTGGGTTCAGGAATGCCGGGAGTTTCTTATCTACTTCACCTGGGTGGTGGCGAAGTTATTCGTGGTGAGCGGGCTAATGTGATAACCCTCTACGTTGTTGCGCATTGCTGTAAACATTCTAGTGTGCGCCATGCTGATCCACGGCTGGTCTTGATTAAAAATAACCTGAGCCTGTTCGTACAAGGCAGCACGCTCGGCCGGGTCGGTTTTTTCGCGGGCCTGGTCAATCAGTGCCTGGAATTTGTCATTGCACCAGCGCGCGTAGTTTTCGCCGTTCTTTGCAGCTTCGCAGCTGAGCATAGGCGTCAGGAAGTTATCCGGGTCGCCGTTATCGCCCGCCCATCCGGCGGAAACCATATCGTGCTCGCCGTTTTTCGCGCGCTTGAGCATTTCGCCCCATTCCATCACGCGGATGTCGATCTTGATCCCGACCTTGGCCAGGTCAGCCTGCATCATCTGCGCGCCCAGCATCGGGTTCGGGTTGGTCGGGCCGCCACCGTTGCGGGTGAACAGGGTGAATGTCGTGCCTTCAGGTACGCCGGCTTCCTTGAGCAGGGCACGAGCCTTGTCCAGATCGTGGGCCGGGTTCTTCAGGCTGTGGTTGTAACCGAGCAGGGTGTCAGGGTACGGGTTGACCGCCGCTGTCGCATTGCCTTTGCCAAACAGGGCGTTGACATAGGCTTCCTTGTCGAAGGCGATGTCGATGGCTTTACGCACACGCACGTCACTCATGTATTTGTGCGTGGTGTTCATGGCGACGTACGAAACGGTCATGGCGTTCAGTTCGTCGACCTTCAGGTTCGGGTCTTTCTTGATGCTCGGGATGTCATCCGGCTTCGGATACAGCGCCACCTGGCACTCGTTGGCCTTGAGCTTCTGCAGGCGCACGTTGTTGTCGGTGGCGATGGCCAGGATCAATGCCTCGGCCGGCGGCTTGCCACGGAAGTAGTCCGGGTTGGCCTTGAAGCGAACCTGGGCGTCCTTGTTGTAGCGCTGGAAGACGAACGGACCGGTGCCGACCGGCTTGTTGTTCAGGTCGGCGGCCTTGTTGGCCTTGAGCAACTGGTCGGCGTACTCGGCCGGGTAGATTGACGAGAAGGCCATGGCGATGTCGGCCAGGAACGGCGCTTCACGGCGGGTCAGGGTGAACTTGACCGTGTTGTCGTCGACTTTCTCGACACTTTTGAGCAGTTCCTTGAAGCCCATGCTTTCAAAGTACGGGAAACCTACGCTCGACAGTTTGTGCCATGGGTGGTTCGGGTCCAGTTGACGCTGGAAGCTCCAGACCACGTCGTCGGCATTCATGTCGCGGGTCGGCTTGAAGTATTCGGTGGTGTGAAACTTGACGCCCTTGCGCAGGTGGAACGTGTAGCTCAGGCCGTCATCGCTGATGTCCCAGGACTCCGCCAGTGCCGGAATCACTTCGGTGGTGCCGGGCTTGAAGTCAGCCAGGCGGTTGAAGATGGTTTCGGCCACTGCATCGGCGGTGACTGCAGTTGTGTACTGGACCATGTCGAAGCCTTCGGGGCTGGCTTCGGTACAGACCACCAGGGGTTTGGCCGACACGCCAACCGCGACACTCAGCAATGCGGCGGCGATGGCCGCACGTAGGGGAAGCATTTTCATCAAGAACCCTCTGCAATCGGTTGATCAGGAAACCCGACGGCTGACTTCTCAGGAGTCAGCCGTCGGGCAGGCGTGTTTACAGAATGTTGAACGGAACCGTGGTCACGAGACGGAACTCGTTGATGCTGCCGTCAAGCTGGTTTTCGCTGGCGCGGTGTGCGGTGTAGGTCGCGCGAACACTCGTGGCCTTGAATGGACCGCTCTGTACTGCGTAGGACGCACCGATGCCGTATTCGTAGTGGTGTTCGCCGTCCATTGTCAGCACGCTGTCGTACGCGCCGCCTTTGTAGTGAGTACCGTCGATACCCCAGCCACGCGCCTGATAGATGTTGAATTTCAGGCCTGGCACGCCGTATTCGGCCATGTTCAGGCCGTAGGCTACCTGGAAGGATTTCTCGTTCGGGCTGTTGAAGTCCGACAGCAGGGAGTTGGCCAGGTAGATGCCATTGGTTTCGTGCAGGTAGTCGAAGTACTCGTTACCGTTCACTTCCTGATACGAGAAGGTCAGGCTGTGGGCCTGGTGGGTCAGGCCGAACGACAGGGAGTAGGTGTCGTTGTCGATCTGTCCGAGCTTGGCTTTACCTTCGTCTACGGTTTTGTAGTAGTTCAGGCCGGTGGTCAGGCTCAGTACCGAGCTGTCACCCAGTACGTGGGTGGCGCCGAAGTAGTACTGGTTCCACATGTCTTCGGCCTGGGTGCCCCACAGGCTGGTGGTCAGGCTCGCGAATGGCTGGTAGGTGATGCCAGCGGTGTTCACGTGATCGATTTCAATGATCTCGTCAGCATATTCAGAGCGGAATTTACGCTGGCTTTCTTCGGTACGCGGTGAGTTGCGGTCGAAGGTGGCCAGGTCGAAGGACAGGTTTTCCAGTTCTTCGCTGTGGAGCGCAATACCTTCGAAGCTCGAAGGCAGCGCACGGTTGCCGATCACGTCGACCATCGGGCTGCTGAAGTTCATGCGGCCGGCAGTCAGGGTGGTGTTGGAGACACGGGCCTTGACGTTGGCCAGGCCCATTTTGCTCCACTGGCCTTGGGCATCGCCGCCTTCGCGGGTCAGGGTACGGTTGTTGCCCGCTTTTTTGCGATCGCCTGGTGCGCCGCCGTTGCCGGATGCCAAATCTTTGCGATCACGATCCAGCGCGATGGCGTTGTAAGCCGCCACTTCTGTGCTGAAACCGACGGTCCCCTCGGTGAAACCCGAGTTGTACTTGACGATGGTGCCCTGCACCCAGTTGATACGACGATCGGTATCTGCCAGCGCGCCGTTTTTTTTGTAGGAAAACTTGGCACCGCGTTTTAGTTGTTCGTTGGCATACCAGTTACGTGTGGTACCGGTGATCGACTGGCCTTCAACAAAACCAGTGGCTTCGCTTTGAGCGCTTTTCTCTTTCACAGTAACCGGGGTGTACGCCTGGCTCTGGGTTTCTGCGTAAGCCGTGGCGGTTACGCTGCTGATGGCCAAGGCCAGTATCGCGGTGCTGCTCAGTTTCATGGGTAAAGCTCCTTACTTTCTTTTTTTATGCCGTTCTTTTTTGATGAGCCGGCTATTTGCTTTGGAACTCAATGCACGCATCGCAAACGTTTGCTGTACGCCTTATGGGCGAATTACGGCAACACGCTTGCGTGAGGGCGCTAGGCGCCCCCGGCGATGTAGCTACACGGTTTTACTTTTCGATGCTGACACCCGAGAAGACGTTGCGACCGAACGGGCTCACCTTGAACCCTTCGATTTTGGCGCTCAACGGTTGGTTGACCGTCGAGTGGGCGACTGGCGTGATCGGCACTTGCTGCTTGAGCAACTGCTGCGCCTGTTTGTAAAGCACGGTGCGCTGGTCATGGTCGGTCACGACCTTGGCCTGCTTGATCAGCTTGTCGTAAGCCGGATCGCACCACATGGAGTAGTTGTTGCCACCAATGGCATCGCAGCTGTAGAGCGTGCCGAGCCAGTTGTCCGGGTCACCGTTGTCGCCGGTCCAGCCGATCAGGCTGATGTCGTGCTCGCCATTCTTGGTGCGCTTGATGTACTCGCCCCACTCGTAGCTGACGATCTTGACCTTGAGACCGATCTTCGCCCAGTCAGCCTGGAGCATTTCGGCCATCAACTTGGCGTTGGGGTTGTACGGTCGCTGGACCGGCATGGCCCAGAGGGTGATTTCGGTGCCTTCTTTCACGCCGGCAGCCTTGAGCAGTTCCCTGGCTTTTTCCGGGTTGTAGGCGGCGTCTTTGATAGTGTCGTCGTAGGACCATTGGGTCGGTGGCATGGCGTTGACGGCCAGTTGCCCTGCGCCCTGGTAAACGGCGTTGAGAATGCCTTGCTTGTTCACCGCCATGTCCAGTGCCTGGCGCACTTCAAGCTGGTCGAACGGCTTGTGGCGTACGTTGTAGGCGATGTAACCGAGGTTGAAGCCGGGTTTCTCGATCAACTGCAGCTTCGGGTCGCTTTTCAGTGCGGTCACATCGGCAGGGCGCGGGTGCAGGGTGATCTGGCACTCATTGGCCTTGAGTTTCTGCACGCGTACCGACGCATCGGTGTTGATGGCGAAGATCAGGTTGTCGAGCTTGACCCGGCTCGGGTCCCAGTACTGCTTGTTGCCGGTGTAACGGATGTTCGAGTCTTTCTGGTAGCTCTTGAACACGAACGGCCCGGTGCCGATCGGTTTCTGGTTGATGTCGCTCGGCTTGCCTTCGGCCAGCAGCTTGTCGGCGTATTCGGCGGAAAGGATGGCGGCGAAGCTCATGGCGATGTTCTGAATGAACGCGGCGTCGACGCTGTTGAGCGTCATGACCACGGTCAGCGGCCCGGTCTTTTCGACCTTGGCGATGTTCTTGTTCAGGCTCATGCCGTTGAAATACGGAAATTCGGTCGGGTAAGCCTTACGGAAAGGTTGTTGCGGATCGAGCATGCGGTTGAATGTGAACAGCACATCATCGGCGTTGAAGTCACGAGTCGGTGTGAAGTACTTGGTCGTGTGAAACTTCACCCCGGGACGAAGGTGGAAGGTGTACTTGAGGCCGTCCTCGGAAATATCCCAACGTGTGGCCAGGCCCGGTACGACATTGGTCGCGCCTTTTTCGAACTCTGCCAGGCGGTTGTACAGCGGCTCGGCGGCGTCGTTATCGGTCGCGGTCGTGTACTGCGCGGTGTCGAAGCCAGCAGGACTGCCTTCGGAGCAGAACACCAGGCTGTTGTTGGCTGCCTGGCTCATGGAAGTGGCGGCCAACAGGCCGGAGCCCAGCAGTGCGGATAAAACCAAGGTATGGCGCATAACGCTCCCTCTCGTTCAGTGTTTTGACTATGAGCCGTCGTCCCGTCCGCGGACGTGGAGGCTTCACTGGTTTCAAGCCATTGCGTGCATCAGGAAAACCGATGACCCACGCATAAGCTGGTCGGATCCCGACGGTATGAATCGTGGGTCCGGCAGTAAATGCGTAGAGTCCGAAAGACTCGTAGGAAATGACGACGCGTCCTAACGGACTGCTGTAGTCAGCAGACGATTTGGATGTAGGCGGATTCCTGCTTTCTCGGGTAATACGGCAATGGCGACGTCAAAAACGTCGCCATTGCCGGACCTTATTTGCTGACGCTGACACCGTAGAAGGAGTTCAAGCCAAACGGGCTGATCTTGAAATCCTGCACTTCGGTGCGCATGGGTTGGAACACCGTCGAGTGAGCGATAGGTGTCATTGGAGTCTGGTCTTTCAGAATGTGTTGAGCCTGTTTGTACAGCTCGGTGCGCTTGGCCTGATCCGAGGTGCGCTTGGCTTGCTTGACGATGTCGTCAAACGGCTTGTAGCACCACTTGGAGAAGTTGTTGCCTTCCAGCGAGTCGCAACCGAACAGCACGTTCAGCCAGTTGTCCGGATCACCATTGTCACCGCTCCAGCCAATCAGCATTGCCTGGTTCTCGCCACCTTTGGAGCGCTTGATGTACTCGCCCCACTCGTAGCTCTGGATCTTGACCTTGAGGCCGATCTTGGACCAGTCGGACTGCAGCATTTCTGCCATCAGCTTGGCGTTCGGGTTGTATGGACGCTGTACCGGCATCGCCCAGAGCACGATTTCGGTGCCCTCTTTGACGCCCGCTTCCTTGAGCAGCTCTTTGGCTTTCTCGGGGTTGTACGGCGCATCCTTGATGGTGGTGTCGTAGGACCACTGGGTCGGCGGCATGGCGTTGACGGCCAATTGGCCGGCGCCCTGGTACACGGAGTCGATGATCTGTTGCTTGTTGACGGCCATGTCCAGCGCCTGGCGAACCTTCAGGTCGGCCAGCGGGTTGGCCTCGGTCTGACCCTTGACCTTGGGCATCACGTTGTAGGCGATATAACCCAGGTTGAAACCAGCCTGGTCAGGCAGCTTCAGGGTCTTGTCTTCGCGCAGCGCCTTCAGGTCGGCCGGACGCGGGAACAGAGTGACCTGGCACTCGTTCTTCTTCAGCTTCTGGATACGTACCGACGGGTCGGTGGTGATGGCGAAGATCAGGTTGTCGATCTTGACGTCTTCAGGCTTCCAGTAGTCCTTGTTCCCGGTGTAGCGGATGTTGGAGTCTTTCTGGTAGCTCTTGAACACGAACGGACCAGTGCCGACCGGCTTCTGGTTGATGTCGGCGGCCTTGCCTTCCTTGAGCAGCTGGGCAGCGTACTCGGCGGACTGGATCGAGGCGAAGCTCATGGCCATGTTCTGGATGAACGCGGCATCGACGTCTTTAAGGGTGAACTTGACAGTGTGGTCGTCGACTTTATCGATCTTGGTGATGTTGGTGTCCATCCCCATGTCGGTGAAGTACGGGAATTCGGTCGGGTACGCTTTGCGGAACGGGTCATCCTTGTTAATCATGCGATTAAAGGTGAACAGCACGTCGTCGGCGTTGAACTCACGAGTTGGCTTGAAGTACGGGGTGGTGTGGAACTTGACGCCTTCACGCAAGTGGAAGGTGTAGGTCAGGCCGTCATCGGAGACGTCCCACTTGGTCGCCAGCCCAGGAACTACGGCGGTGCCGCCGCGCTCGAACTGGGTCAAACGGTTGAACATGGTCTCGGCTGAGGCGTCGAAGTCGGTTCCGGTGGTGTATTGACCCGGATCGAAACCGGCCGGGCTCCCTTCGGAGCAGAACACCAGGTTAGTCGCAGCTTGGGCGAAAGGCGCGGCCGCTAATAAGCCGGCACCTAATAGAAACGGAATGACCGCGTGTTTAAGCATGGTGGCCTCATGATTTGTTGTCATTTTTTGGTTTTGAGGACGACCTCGTGAGTCGTGCCTGCGGATACTTATGCAGGGGCCATACCCAATGCAAGATCCTGAGTGACTACAAGCCTTAAACAGTGGCACGAACGTACCTTAATGTCGCATATGTATAAAACTTGACGCATTTGACCGTTTGCGCGGTGTTTTTACCGTGCAATTGGCGCCCCTTTTTGGTGCGTTAAGGCCTTGGGGGCGCCCGTGGGTGGGGCGAGGTGTTACCTATTTATACCCCTGTCCCTCAATTGGGGGCGCGGGTAAATGGGAGCCATTATCGTTGCCAGGCTCGTGGGCAAGTTGTACGAAGTGCAACTGCGATTGTTGTCCGGGTATTCCTGTTTATTTCAAGAATCAGCATAGACGTCGGTTTGCAAAAAAAAAGGCGATCACTAGAGTGATCGCCTTTTTTGCCTACCGGTTATGAATCAAGGCATCAGCACTTCAATCGAGCCGTCGGCTGTCATGCTGACCTGGCTGGTGCCCGCTTCCACTTCCGGCGTGACCGGAGCGGCGTCCATGCTGGCAGCTTTCATCATCATCGGTACGCGCATGTACGGTTGTGGATAGCCGTTGCTGTTGAGGTTCAGGTTGACGATCTTGTAGCCCTTGCCCCCCAGTGCATCAGTGGCCAGTTGGGCGCGGGCCTTGAACGCGGTCACGGCGTCCTTGAGCAGGGCGTCTTCGCTGGCCTTGCGGGTTGGCGTGGCGATGGCGAAGTCCATGCCGCCCATCTTCAGGTCGGTGAGCAGTTCGCCGGTGAGTTTCGACAGTGCGGCGAAGTCCGAGCTTTCCAGGCGCAGCTCGGCGCGTTCACGCCAGCCAGTGATCTTTTGACCCTTGGTGTCATAGATCGGGTAGCTGTTGCGGCTGCCCTGGCGCAACGTGATGTCCTTGACCTGTTTGGCCTGGGCCAGCGCCTTGTTCATGGTGGTGCTGACGTCAGCGGCGAGTTTGGCCGGGTCGCTGTTTTGTTCTTCGGTGTAGAGGGTCACGATCATCAGGTCGCGAGCCACTTCCTGACTGACTTCGGCGCGCAGTGAAATCTGGTTGTAATGAAGCTCGTCGGCAGCCTGGGCCGGGAGGCTGGCGATCGCGCCAATGCTCAGGGCGAGGAGGGCGGCGCTGCGGCGGAATGTGTGCATGAAAGCTCCTTGAAGGGTGCGCAGGGGTCTGTTCCGGGCCTGCGTGAAACCATCAGACTCTAGCCGCTACGATCCGGTTCGCACAGTTACAACTTCTATACAGATACACATGCCCCCTGTAGGAGTGAGCCTGCTCGCGATGAACCTGAGAGCACCGAGGGGTGCCAGGTTCCCAGCGTCCTCGTTGACGACCATCGCGAGCAGGCTCGCTCCTGCATGTGGCCGTTTGCCGCACTTTTTCCTGTCAGCCCCCGCGCTTGGTTATACTCCCGGCGATCCGCCTGGAGCGCTCATCAGGAGAGCTCATGCTCGCCCCCGTTCAAATTACCTCTGCAACTCGCCAGAATCTCTGGCGGCTGACGTTCATCCGCACTTTGGTGTTGGCCGCCCAGGCCGGTTCCGTGGGCCTGGCCTACTGGTTTCAATTGCTGCCGTTGCCCTGGTTCCAGCTGGCGGCGACCCTCGGTTGCTCGATGCTGTTGTGTGCGTTCACGGCGATTCGCCTGCGTACGTCATGGCCGGTGACAGAGCTCGAATACGCCTTGCAACTGGCCTGCGACCTGTTTATCCACAGTGCCTTGCTGTACTTTTCGGGCGGCTCGACCAACCCGTTCGTGTCTTATTACCTGGTGCCACTGACCATCGCGGCCGTGACATTGCCGTGGCGTTATTCGGTGATCCTGTCCGGTATCGCGTTGACGATGTACACCCTGTTGCTGGCGCGTTTTTATCCGTTGCAGACCTTCCCGATCGCTCGGGAAAACCTGCAGGTCTACGGGATGTGGCTGAGTTTTGCCCTCGCCGCGGCGGTCATCACCTTCTTCGCCGCGCGCATGGCCGAAGAGTTGCGCCGTCAGGAAGAACTGCGCGCCATTCGCCGCGAAGAAGGGCTGCGCGACCAGCAATTGCTGGCCGTGGCCACCCAGGCGGCCGGCGCCGCCCATGAACTGGGTACGCCACTGGCGACCATGAGCGTGTTGCTCAAGGAAATGCGCCAGGATCACCACGACCCGATGCTGCAGGACGACCTGAGCGTGCTGCAGGATCAGGTCAAGCTGTGCAAAGAGACCTTGCAACAACTGGTGCGTGCCGCCGAAGCCAATCGCCGCCTGGCCGTGGAGATGCAGGACGTCACCGACTGGCTCGATGAGGCACTGAACCGCTGGCACCTGATGCGCCCGGAAGCCAGCTATCGCTTCCAGCGCCTGGGTCAAGGCAAGGTGCCGCGCTTGGCACCACCGCCGGACCTGACCCAGGCCTTGTTGAATTTGTTGAACAACGCCGCCGACGCCTGTCCCGAGGGCCTGCAAGTGACGCTGGACTGGGATGCGGATAACCTGACGATCAGCATTCGCGACCACGGTGCCGGTGTACCGCTGGCCATCGCCGAGCAGATCGGCAAGCCATTTTTTACCACCAAGGGCAAAGGTTTCGGCCTGGGCCTGTTTTTGAGCAAGGCCAGCGTGACACGCGCCGGCGGCTCAGTGAAACTCTACAGTCATGAGGAAGGCGGCACGCTCACCGAGCTGCGCCTGCCCCGTGTCGCCCGAGGAGACCAACATGAGTGACGAAATCCAAGTCGAAGGCGAAGAACTGCCGCATTTGCTGCTGGTCGATGACGACGCAACATTTACCCGCGTCATGGCCCGTGCGATGGCTCGCCGTGGTTTTCGCGTCAGTACCGCCGGTTCCGCCGAAGAAGGCCTGGCGATGGCCCAGGCCGATCTGCCGGACTACGCCGCCCTGGACCTGAAAATGGACGGCGACTCGGGTCTGGTGTTGTTGCCCAAGTTGCTGGAAATGGACCCGGAAATGCGCGTGGTGATCCTCACCGGTTACTCGAGCATCGCCACCGCCGTCGAGGCGATCAAGCGCGGCGCCTGCAACTACCTGTGCAAACCGGCGGATGCCGACGACGTGCTGGCCGCGCTGCTTTCCGAGCATGCCGACCTCGACAGCCTGGTGCCGGAGAACCCGATGTCGGTCGACCGTCTGCAGTGGGAGCATATCCAGCGCGTGCTGACCGAGCACGAAGGCAACATTTCCGCCACCGCCCGCGCCCTGGGCATGCATCGCCGCACGCTGCAGCGCAAACTGCAGAAGCGCCCCGTTCGCCGCTGAACCTGTGCTGAACGAATGCGGGTAGCTCCTCGCGACAAACCGAACCGATCATCTATGATCGGTTCGTGCGTGTTTTTTTCTATATCGAGCCTTTTCCATGAATCAGAACGCTGAATATTCTGCGGTCAACGATGCGGTGCACGGGCAGTTTTTCCGCAAAGTGTGGGCGATGACCACGCCTTACTGGCGTAGCGAAGAGAAGGGCAAGGCCTGGACGTTGCTGATCGCCGTGATTGCCCTCTCGTTGATCAGCGTCGGGATCTCGGTGTGGTTCAACACCTGGTACAAAGATTTCTATAACGCTCTGCAGAAGAAGGATGAGGCGTCGTTCTGGACGTTGATCCTGTATTTCTGCGCCATTGCCGCCGTGGCGATTATCGGTGCGGTGTACCGCCTTTACCTGACCCAGATGCTGACCATACGGTGGCGGGCCTGGCTCACCGAAAAGTATTTCGCCCGCTGGCTCAGCGACAAAAATTACTATCGGCTGGAGCAGGGCGGTTACACCGATAACCCGGACCAGCGGATATCGGAAGACCTCAACAACTTCACCTTGAACACGCTGAGCCTGGGCCTTGGGCTGATTCGCAATATCGTCAGCCTGGTGTCGTTCTCGATCATCCTGTGGGGTGTATCGGGCAGTATTGAAGTGCTCGGCTTCACCATTCCCGGCTACATGTTCTGGTGCGTGCTGGTGTATGCCGCGGTCGGCAGTTGGCTGACGCATTTGATCGGTCGTCGTTTGATCGGCCTGAACAACCAACAACAACGCTTCGAAGCCGACCTGCGTTTTTCCATGGTCCGGGTCCGTGAAAATGCTGAAAGCATTGCGTTGTACAACGGCGAGCCCAACGAAAACCGCCGCCTGAGCAGTCGTTTCGGGATGGTTTGGCATAACTTCTGGGACATCATGAAGGTGTCCAAGCGTCTGACGTTCTTCACTTCCGGTTACAGCCAGATTGCGATCATTTTTCCGTTCATGGTCGCGGCGCCGCGTTACTTCTCCGGCAAGATCGAACTCGGTGAACTGATGCAAATCAGCTCGGCTTTCGGCAACGTCCAGGAGAGCTTCAGCTGGTTTATCAGTGCGTACCAGGACCTCGCCTCCTGGCGCGCCACCTGTGATCGTTTGCTGAGCTTCCGTCAGGCCATGGTCGATAACGAAGAGCGTGTCCCGGCCATCGACGTGCAGAATCAAGGGGATGCTTTGCAGGTGCACAACCTCGGTCTCGATCTGGCTGACGGTCGCCATCTGCTGACCAATGCCGAGATGACCGTGGAGGAGGGCGATCGCGTGATGCTCAGCGGTCGCTCCGGCAGCGGCAAGTCGACCTTGCTGCGGGCGATGGGGCATCTGTGGCCAACGGGCCACGGCAGTATCCGCCTGCCCGCGGCGCGTTACCTGTTCCTGCCGCAGAAACCCTATCTGCCGATTGGTACGTTGCGGGAGGCGTTGAGTTATCCACAGGCCGGCGATACCTACCCGAACGAGCGCTACGTACACGTACTGGAAACCTGCCGACTGCCGCATCTGGTGGCGCGCCTCGATGAAGCCAATCACTGGCAGCGCCTGCTGTCGCCAGGTGAGCAGCAGCGCCTGGCCTTCGCCCGTGCCCTGATTTATGCGCCGCAATGGTTGTACATGGACGAAGCGACTTCGGCGATGGATGAAGAGGATGAGGCTTCGCTGTATCAGGCGCTGATCGATGAGTTGCCGGGACTGAGCATCATCAGCGTCGGCCATCGCAGCAGTCTCAAGCGGTTCCATCCGCGGCACATTCGTATCGAGAATGGCCGCCTGGTGGACCAGGCCGTGACCGCCTGAACACCGCATTCCCTGTAGGAGCGAGCCTGCTCGCGATGTTGGCTAACGATAACGCGTGCTACCTGGATGCACGCGGCGCTCGTCAGTCCATCGCGAGCAGGCTCGCTCCCACACAGGGTGATGGGTGATCGTACAACCGTGTTGAGATATGATGCGGTTTCAACCGAATTTTTCGAGACAGATGTTCACCATGGAAAACCTGAACGACACACCACGCCTCCCTCGCAAGCGCCGCAGCCTCGCGCAGGAACTGGTGACGGTGCTGTCCGAGCAGATCCGCGACGGCCACCTCAAGCGTGGTGACAAGTTGCCCACCGAGTCGGCGATCATGGATGCCCATGGCGTCAGTCGCACGGTGGTGCGCGAGGCGATTTCCCGTCTGCAGGCGGCGGGACAGGTGGAAACCCGCCACGGTATCGGCACCTTCGTCCTCGACACCCCGAGCCCGAGCGGTTTCCGTATCGATCCGGCGACAGTGGTGACCTTGCGTGATGTGCTGGCCATCCTGGAGCTGCGCATCAGCCTGGAGGTGGAGTCCGCCGGTCTGGCCGCGCAACGCCGAACCCCAGAGCAGTTGGCGTTGATGCGCGCGGCACTGGATGCCTTGAATGAAAGCGTTTCCCACGCCGGCGATGCCGTGGCCTCGGACTTCCAGTTCCACCTGCAAATCGCCCTGTCGACCGGCAACCGCTACTTCACCGACATCATGACCCACCTGGGCACCAGCATCATTCCGCGCACCCGCCTCAATTCCGCGCGGCTGGCCCACGATGATCAGCAGCACTACATGAATCGCCTGAGCCGCGAGCACGAAGAAATCTACGATGCGATTGCTCGCCAGGATTCCGATGCGGCCCGCGCGGCCATGCGTTTGCACCTGACGAACAGCCGTGAGCGGTTGCGTCATGCCCATGAAGAGGCTGAGGCGCAGCGGGGGTAGTTTTCAACTCCGCCTGATCGTTTGCCTGATCGACCGCTTTCGCGAGCAGGCTCGCTCCCACATTTGAACTGCGGTGAACACTATTTGTGCGCACCCTAATCCCTGTGTGGGAGCGAGCCTGCTCGCGATAGGGCCATCAGCCATTTCCCACATCCTCCAGCGTGTTTGCTCAGTCCTCCAATCTTCTGACAACGTATCTCTTTGAGTCGGCGGGTGCTCCGCTTTTCCTGCCCCAATAGCCGCTGAAACCCCTGTCTCGCATTACGCTTGTCGAACAATTTTCACCCACGGCGATGAAATGCAGTTGACGGTTATATTTTAAGTTGTACGATGACCTACAACTTCAGCGAAGGCTGAACGGTTTTCTCACACACAAACGTCGCTACCCAGGGTGTTCGAATAATGAATCCACAAGAACTGAAGTCCATCCTTTCTTCCGGCCTGTTGTCTTTCCCGGTCACCGATTTCAATGCCCAGGGCGATTTCCACCGCGCTGGCTACATCAAGCGTCTCGAATGGCTGGCCCCATACGGCGCCTCGGCTCTGTTCGCCGCAGGCGGCACCGGTGAGTTCTTCTCTCTGGCGGCCAGCGAATATTCGGAAATCATCAAGACGGCCGTCGACACTTGCGCCACCAGCGTACCGATTCTGGCTGGTGTTGGCGGCTCGACCCGTCAAGCCATCGAATACGCGCAGGAAGCTGAACGTCTGGGCGCCAAGGGCCTGTTGCTGTTGCCGCATTACCTGACCGAAGCCAGCCAGGACGGCGTTGCCGCCCACGTTGAAGCCGTGTGCAAATCGGTCAACATCGGTGTCGTGGTCTACAACCGCAACGTTTGCCGTCTGAATGCGCCGCTGCTGGAGCGTTTGGCCGAGCGCTGCCCGAACCTGATCGGCTACAAGGACGGCCTGGGTGATATCGAGTTGATGGTGTCGATCCGCCGCCGCCTCGGTGACCGCTTCAGCTACCTGGGCGGCTTGCCGACTGCTGAAGTCTACGCCGCTGCCTATAAGGCGCTGGGCGTGCCGGTCTACTCCTCGGCAGTGTTCAACTTCATCCCGAAAACCGCGATGGACTTCTACCACGCGATCGCTCGTGACGATCACGCCACCGTTGGCAAGATCATCGACGACTTCTTCCTGCCCTACCTGGACATCCGTAACCGCAAAGCCGGTTACGCCGTGAGCATCGTCAAGGCCGGGGCAAAAATTGTCGGTCACGACGCTGGCCCCGTGCGTGCACCGCTGACCGATCTGACGGGCGAAGAGTATGAAATGCTCGCCGCGCTGATCGACAAGCAGGGCGCGCAGTAACACATCCGGTTTAACGGGGCCGCTGAGTATTCAGCGGCCTTTTGCGTGAGATCTTTTTGTTTCGAGGGCAGTCCCGTGACACATGCAAAGCGTTTCGACAACTACATCAACGGCGAATGGGTCGCGGCCAGCGATTACGCGACCAACATCAACCCGTCCGAGCTCAGCGATGCCATCGGCGACTACGCCAAGGCAGACCTGGCCCAAGTCCACGCCGCCATCGATGCCGCCCGTGCCGCGTTTCCGGCGTGGTCCACGTCCGGCATTCAGGCGCGTCACGATTCCCTGGATAAAGTCGGCACTGAAATTCTCGCCCGTCGCGAAGAGCTCGGCACGTTGTTGGCTCGGGAAGAGGGCAAGACCCTGCCCGAAGCCATTGGCGAAGTGACCCGCGCCGGCAACATTTTCAAGTTCTTCGCCGGTGAATGCCTGCGCCTGTCCGGCGACTACCTGCCGTCGGTGCGTCCGGGCGTCAACGTTGAAGTCACTCGCGAAGCCTTGGGCGTGGTCGGTCTGATCACCCCGTGGAACTTCCCGATTGCCATCCCATCATGGAAAATCGCCCCGGCCCTGGCCTACGGCAATTGCGTCGTGCTCAAGCCGGCGGACCTGGTCCCAGGTTGCGCCTGGGCCCTGGCGGAAATCATCTCCCGCGCAGGCTTCCCCGCTGGCGTGTTCAACCTGGTGATGGGCAGCGGTCGCGTGGTGGGTGATGCACTGGTCCACAGCCCGAAAATCGATGGCATCAGCTTCACCGGCTCCGTGGGCGTCGGTCGTCAGATCGCCGTCAGCTGCGTGTCGCGCCAGGCCAAGGTCCAGCTGGAAATGGGCGGCAAGAACCCGCAGATCATTCTCGACGACGCTGACCTCAAGCAAGCGGTCGAGCTGTCGGTGCAGAGCGCGTTCTACTCCACCGGCCAGCGTTGCACCGCATCGAGCCGCTTCATTGTCACTGCTGGTATCCACGACAAGTTCGTCGATGCCATGGCCGAGCGCATGAAGTCGATCAAGGTCGGCCACGCGTTGAAAGCGGGCACCGATATCGGTCCGGTGGTTTCGCAAGCCCAGCTTGAACAGGACATGAAGTACATCGACATCGGCCAGTCCGAAGGTGCGCGTCTGGTCAGCGGCGGTGGTTTGGTGACCTGCGATACCGAGGGCTATTACCTCGCTCCGACGCTGTTTGCCGACAGCGAAGCGGCGATGCGCATCAGCCGTGAAGAGATCTTCGGCCCGGTGGCCAACGTGGTTCGCGTCGCGGATTACGAAGCGGCATTGGCCATGGCCAACGACACCGAGTTCGGCCTGTCGGCGGGCATCGCCACGACGTCGTTGAAGTACGCCAACCACTTCAAGCGCCACTCCCAGGCCGGGATGGTCATGGTCAACCTGCCGACCGCTGGTGTGGATTACCACGTTCCGTTCGGCGGGCGTAAAGGTTCATCCTATGGCTCCCGCGAGCAAGGCCGCTATGCGCAAGAGTTCTACACGGTCGTGAAGACCAGTTACATCGGCTCGTAAGGCAATACCCCTGTAGGAGCGAGCCCTGCTCGCGATGGTCTTGAAGTCGCCACAGTCAACCTGATGCCCCGCGTCATCGTTGACCACCATCGCGAGCAGGCTCGCTCCTACAGGGGCCGCACCCGTTTCACCCGCGCATAAAAATAATCAGTGGGAGTACATCTACATGCAATCGACCAAGCCGACTCACGTCCGCTATTTGATCCTGCTCATGCTGTTCCTGGTGACCACGATCAACTACGCCGACCGGGCTACCATCGCCATTGCCGGCTCCAGCCTGCAAAAAGACCTCGGCATCGACGCGGTCACCCTCGGCTATATCTTCTCTGCATTCGGTTGGGCCTACGTGGCCGGGCAAATTCCCGGTGGCTGGCTGCTGGACCGTTTCGGCTCGAAAAAAATCTATGCCTTGAGCATCTTCACCTGGTCGCTGTTCACCGTCCTGCAGGGTTATGTCGGTGAGTTCGGCATGTCCACGGCGATTGTCGCGCTGTTCATGCTGCGCTTCCTGGTGGGCCTGGCCGAAGCGCCGTCCTTCCCTGGCAACGCTCGCATCGTGGCGGCCTGGTTCCCGACCGCTGAACGCGGTACGGCATCGGCGATCTTCAACTCGGCGCAATACTTCGCCACAGTGCTGTTCGCGCCGCTCATGGGCTGGATCGTCTACACCTTTGGCTGGCAGCACGTGTTTGTCGTGATGGGCAGCATCGGCATCGTGTTCTCGCTGATCTGGCTGAAAGTTATCCACAGCCCGCGCCAGCACCCGATGATCAATGACGCCGAGTTCAAACACATCGCCGAGAACGGCGGCATGGTCGACATGGACCAGGACAAAGGCAAGGGCAAAAAGGTCGACGGCCCAAAGTGGGACTACATTCGCCAGTTGCTGACCAACCGCATGATGCTCGGCGTCTACCTCGGCCAATACTGCATCAACGGCATCACTTACTTCTTCCTGACCTGGTTCCCGGTGTACCTGGTGCAAGAGCGCGGCATGACCATCCTCAAGGCCGGCTTCATTGCCTCGTTGCCAGCGATCTGCGGCTTCATCGGCGGTGTGCTCGGCGGGGTGATTTCCGACTACCTGCTGCGCAAGGGGCATTCCCTGACGTTCGCCCGCAAGGCGCCGATCATTGCCGGCCTGCTGGTCTCCAGCAGCATCGTGGCGTGTAACTACGTCGACATCGAATGGATGGTCGTGGGCTTCATGGCCCTGGCGTTCTTCGGCAAGGGCGTGGGCGCGCTGGGCTGGGCGGTGGTCTCCGATACTTCGCCGAAACAGATCGCCGGTTTGAGCGGTGGCCTGTTCAACATGTTTGGCAACCTCGCCTCGATCACCACCCCGATCGTGATCGGTTACATCATCAGCTCCACCGGATCGTTCAAGTGGGCGCTGGTGTTTGTCGGTTGCAACGCACTGGTCGCGGTGTTCAGCTATCTGGTCATCGTCGGTCCGATCAAACGCGTTGTGCTTAAAGAACCACCGATGGGCGGTCCTGAAATGAATAACAAATTGTCTCAAGCGCATTCCTGAGGAGCGGCGTCATGCAGTTGATTGAACATTCCGACTCGCCGCGCTACATCCGCCTGCACGAGCGGGACAATGTGGTGATCGTGGTCAACGATCAGGGGGTACCGGCCGGCACCGCGTTTGCCGATGGCCTGGTCACCGTGGATTTCGTGCCACAAAGTCACAAGGTCACCCTGGAGGACATCCCCGAGGGCGGACAGGTGATTCGTTACGGCCAGACCATTGGCTATGCCTTGCAGCCGATTCCACGCGGCAGCTGGGTCAAGGAAGACCAATTGCGCATGCCCACCGCGCCACCGCTGGACAGCCTGCCGCTGTCCACCGAAGTGCCGGCCGCGCAAGCGCCGCTGGAAGGCTATACCTTCGAGGGTTATCGCAACGCCGACGGCACGGTTGGCACGCGTAACATTCTCGGTATCACGACCACGGTGCAGTGCGTTTCCGGCGTGCTGGACCATGCGGTCAAGCGCATCAAGGACGAACTGCTGCCCAAGTACCCGAACGTCGATGACGTGGTGGCGCTGACCCACAGCTATGGCTGTGGCGTGGCGATCACCGCCACCGATGCCTACATCCCGATTCGCACCGTGCGCAATCTGGCGCGCAACCCGAACCTGGGGGGCGAGGCCCTGGTGATCAGCCTGGGCTGCGAGAAATTGCAGGCCGGGCAAGTGATGCACGAGAACGACAGTTCGGTGGATTTGAGCGAGCCCTGGTTGTATCGCCTGCAGGACTCCAGTCACGGTTTTACCGAGATGATCGAGCAGATCATGGCGCTGGCCGAGACCCGTTTGAAGAAGCTCGATCAGCGCCGTCGGGAAACCGTGCCGGCGTCCGAGCTGATCCTGGGCATGCAATGCGGTGGCAGCGATGCGTTCTCCGGGATCACCGCCAACCCGGCCCTGGGTTACGCCTCGGACTTGCTGTTGCGTGCGGGTGCGACGGTGATGTTCTCCGAAGTGACCGAAGTGCGCGACGCGATCTACCTGCTGACTTCGCGCGCGCAAACCAGGGAAGTCGCTCAGGAACTGGTGCGGGAAATGGACTGGTATGACCGTTACCTGGCCAAGGGCGAGGCGGATCGCAGTGCCAACACCACGCCGGGCAACAAGAAGGGCGGGTTGTCGAACATTGTCGAGAAATCCCTGGGGTCGATCGTCAAGTCCGGTAGCAGCGCCATTACCGGCGTGCTCGGCCCAGGCGAGCGCTTCAAGGAAAAAGGCCTGATCTTCTGCGCAACGCCGGCCAGCGACTTTGTCTGCGGGACGTTGCAGTTGGCGGCGGGGATGAACCTGCACGTGTTCACCACCGGTCGTGGCACGCCTTATGGATTGGCGATGGCGCCCGTGGTGAAGGTATCGACCCGCACTGAGCTGGCACAGCGCTGGCCGGACCTGATCGACATCGACGCGGGGCGAATCGCCACCGGACGCGCCTCCATCGAGGACCTCGGCTGGGAGTTGTTCCACTACTACCTGGACGTGGCCAGCGGCAAGAAGCAGACGTGGGCCGAAAAGCACAAGCTGCATAACGACATCACCTTGTTCAACCCGGCGCCAATCACGTAAGACCGCGTCGGCTGCATCGCTGGCTTGCCAGCGATAGCGTTCTACCAGACGGCGAGGGACTTGCTGGCTTATCATTAGCCCCCTAACGACGCTCACCCAAGGTTATCCCCGGCATGCTGGCCATTTTCCTCGAAACCCTGAACATCACCGCCCCGGTGTTCGCCATGCTGTTTCTGGGGGTGCTGCTCAAGCGCATCGATTGGATCAACGATAACTTCATCCACACCGCGTCGGCGCTGGTGTTCAACGTCAGCATGCCGGCGTTGCTGTTTCTCGGCATCCTGCATGCCGACCTGCACGCCGCGCTGCAGCCAGCGCTGCTGATCTATTTCTCCCTCGCCACCCTGGTGTGCTTTGCCATCGCCTGGGGCTGGGCGATTTTCAAGTGCCCGCGAGAAGACCGCGGGATCTACACCCAGGGCGCATTTCGCGGTAACAACGGGGTCATCGGCCTGGCACTGGCGGCGAGCATGTACGGCGATTACGGGATTTCCCTGGGAGCGATTCTCGCGGCGCTGGTGATCCTGTTCTACAACACGCTGTCGACCATCGTGCTGGCGGTGTACAGCCCGGTAATCAAGTCCGATCCGTGGAGCATTTGCAAAAGCGTGTTCAGCAATCCGCTGATCATCAGCGTGATCGCGGCGGCACCGTTTGCCTACTTCAAGATCGGTTTGCCGGGATGGCTGGAAACTTCCGGCCAGTACCTGGCGCAGACCACCCTGCCGTTGGCATTGATCTGCATTGGCGGCACGCTGTCGCTGGCGGCGATGCGCAAGAGCGGGCCGATGGCGCTGAGTTCAAGTCTGGTGAAGATGCTCGGCTTGCCGATACTGGCGACGCTCGGCGCGTGGCTCTGGGGTTTTCGTGGCGCGGAGTTGGGGATTCTGTTCCTGTACTTCGGCAGCCCGACGGCGGCGGCCAGTTTTGTCATGGCCCGGGCAGCCAATGGCAATCATGAACTGGCGGCGGCGATCATCGTCATTACCACGTTGATGGCGGCGGTCACCACCAACATCGGGATCTTTTTGTTGCAGTGGGGTGGGTGGATCTAGTCGCTGAAGAGTCGGTGCTTTTTAGGGCCTCATCGCGAGCAGGCTCGCTCCCACATTTGGAATGCATTCCCTGTGGGAGCGAGCCTGTTCGCGGTTTCACTCCGGCTTCTGGTAGGTATCAATCACTTCCTGCGCCGCCCGGAACGCGTCGATCGCCGCCGGCACGCCGGCATACACCGCGCAATGCAGCAGCGCTTCACGAATTTCTTCCACGGTGCAGCCATTGTTCAGCGCACCGCGCACGTGACCTTTCAATTCCTGCGGACACTTCAGCGCTGTCAGGGCGGCGAGGGTGATCAGGCTGCGGGTTTTAAGCGGCAAGCCTTCGCGGCTCCAGACGCTGCCCCAGGCGTGTTCGTTGACGAAATCCTGTAGCGGCTGGGTGAACTCGGTGGCGTTGCCCAGCGCGCGGTCGACGAAGGCGTCGCCCATCACTTGGCGGCGTACTTCAACGCCGGTCTTCTTGTTCTCGGTCATGGCAATTCTCTCTTGTGGTGTTGGCGATGCCAGGCGCGCAGCGACGTGAACAGCAAAAACGCCACCAGCGCCGGCAGGACGAAAAACAGCATCAGGTGTTCAAGCTTGGCCGCCAATGGCATACCGGTGGTGAACGACACCACGTGCAGGCCGTAAGCCAGGTACAACCCCAGAAACAGCAAGCCTTCGGCACGGGTTACCCGGTAGCCGGAATAGAACACCGGCAGGCACAGCGCGGCGACGCCGAGCATCACTGGCAGGTCGAAATCCAGGGCATTGGGCGATACCGACAGGGGTGTCGGCGCGACCAGTGCGGTAAAGCCCAAAACGCCCAACAGGTTGAACAGGTTGCTGCCAATGACGTTGCCCACCGCGATCTCCCGTTCGCCACGGGAGGCGGCGATCAGCGAGGTCGCGAGCTCTGGCAGGGAAGTGCCGATGGCGACGATGGTCAGGCCGATGATCCGTTCCGACAGTCCCAGATCAGTGGCGACCGCAACCGCCGCGCCCAACAGTAAGTGGCCGGCGTACACCAGCATCGCCAGGCCGGCAACGATCATCATCAGACTTTTTAACCATGGCGCTTGCACCGGGTGCTCATGAGTCGACTGCGGACGCGCCGAGTGCTTCGACTGGCGCAGCAACAGGCCCAGGTACAGCAGCAGTGCAGTCAGGAGAATGACGCCATCGGCACGGGTCAGCTCTTCATTCCAGGCCAGCACGAACACCAGCAGGCTGGCGCCGATCATCAGCGGAATATCCAGGCGCACCAGTTGCCGTGACACCCGCAGGGGGATGATCAGCGCCGACAGGCCGAGGGTCACGAGGATATTGAAAATGCTGCTGCCGATCACGCTGCCGACGGCGATGTCGGCGTTATGCGCCAGGGTGGCTTGCAGGCTGATGGCCATCTGCGGTGCGCTGCTGCCGAGGGCGACGATGGTCAGGCCGATGATCAGTGGTCGCACATGCAGGCGCGCGGCCAGGCGCACGGCGGCACGTACCATCAGTTCGGCGCCGGCAATCAGCAGCACCAGGCCGCTGAGCAATTCGATCACGTTGATCAGGGGTAAATCGGCTAGTCCGAAGATGGTCGGGGCTCCGTTTGTCAGTCGTCGAGGGCTTGCACGCGAACCCGTGCGGTGCCGCTCTTGAGCATGCCCAGGCGTTCGGCGGCCTCGTGGGACAGGTCGATCAGGCGCCCACGGGTATGCGGCCCACGATCGTTGATGCGGACCACGCAGGATTTGTCGTTGTTCAGGTTGGTGACCTTCACCCGTGTGCCGAAGGGAAGCTGGCGATGGGCGGCGGTCAGGGAATTCCGGTCGAAACGCTCGCCGCTGGCGGTGCGTTTACCCTGGTGTTTGGCGCCGTAGTACGAGGCCATGCCGGTCTTGTCGTAGCCATGCGGGTCGACGGTATCGTTACTCGCGCAGCCGGCGAGGAGGGAAAGGAGGGCGCAGGCGCCGAGCAGACGTTTCATTTCAAAGGCTTCCCGAAACAACTGTAGGAGCGAGCCAGCTCGCGATGGAGGGTCAGCTACATCGGGGCCAACTGACATTCCATCGCGAGCAGGCTCGCTCCTACAAGGTTTTGAGCCAGGTTTAAAAACTGGCTCCATTTCTATCAGCCTTCGAGCTTGCTTTTCAGCAATTCGTTCACTTGTTGCGGGTTGGCCTTGCCTTTGGAGGCTTTCATGGCCTGGCCGACGAAGAAACCGAACATCTTGCCGCGCTTGGCTTCGTCTGCTGCACGGTACTGCTCGACCTGCTCGGCGTTGGCCGCGAGCATTTCGTCCAGCACTGCCGAGATGGCACCGGTGTCGGTCACTTGCTTCAGGCCGCGCTTGTCGATGATCTCGTCCGCGCTGCCTTCGCCGTTGGCCATGGCTTCAAACACTACCTTGGCGATCTTGCCCGAGATGGTGTTGTCCTTAATCCGCAGCAGCATGCCGCCCAGTTGCTCGGCGGAAACCGGCGACGCTTCGATGTCCAGGCCTTGTTTGTTGAGCAGGCTGCCCAACTCGACCATCACCCAGTTGGCCGCCAGCTTGGCGTCGCCGCTGATGCTCGCGACTTGCTCGAAGTAGTCCGCCTGCTCACGGCTGGTGGCCAGCACGTTGGCGTCATACACCGACAGACCGAACTGCTCCTGGAAGCGCTCGCGTTTCTGTGGTGGCAATTCCGGCAGGGTGGCGCGCACGTCGTCGAGGAACGCGTTTTCAATCACGACCGGCAGCAGGTCCGGATCGGGGAAGTAACGGTAGTCGTTGGCTTCCTCTTTGCTGCGCATCGGACGGGTTTCGTCCTTGTTCGGATCGTACAGGCGGGTTTGCTGGATCACCTTGCCGCCGTCTTCGATCAATTCGATCTGACGCTGGATTTCGCTGTTGATCGCCTTCTCGATGAAGCGGAACGAGTTGACGTTCTTGATCTCGCAGCGGGTGCCGAACTCGGCCTGGCCTTTCGGGCGGATCGACACGTTGCAGTCGCAACGCAGCGAGCCTTCGGCCATGTTGCCGTCGCAGATGCCCAGGTAACGCACCAGTGCGTGGATCGCCTTGACGTAGGCCACGGCTTCCTTGGCGCTGCGCATGTCCGGCTCGGAAACGATTTCCAGCAGCGGCGTGCCGGCACGGTTCAGGTCGATGCCGGTGGCACCGTTGAACTCTTCGTGCAGGCTCTTGCCGGCGTCTTCTTCCAGGTGCGCGCGGGTGATACCGACACGTTTGACCGTGCCGTCTTCCAGGGCGATGTCCAGGTGGCCCTTGCCGACGATCGGCAATTCCATCTGGCTGATCTGGTAGCCCTTGGGCAGGTCCGGGTAGAAGTAGTTCTTGCGGGCGAACACGTTGTGCTGGCCGATCTCGGCGTCAATCGCCAGACCGAACATCACCGCCATGCGCACCGCTTCCTGGTTCAGCACCGGCAGTACGCCGGGCATGCCCAGGTCGATCAGGCTGGCCTGGGTGTTCGGCTCGGAGCCGAACGTGGTGGAACTACCGGAAAAGATTTTCGACCGGGTGGTGAGCTGGGTATGAATCTCCAGCCCGATCACGACTTCCCATTGCATGTGTGTCTCCTCAGAAGCCTAGGCAGGGGATTTTGAAACGTCGCGAGCGAAGATAAGGCAAGGCGAAAACTGGCGAGTAAGCGGAGTTGACTTTAGTCAATGAGCATTACGAGCCAGTTTTCAACGCAGCATTACCGAGCGCAGCAGTTTCAAAACCCCTGCGGGGTGCGGGTGTGCCAGTCAGTGTGTAGCTGATACTGGTGGGCAACGTTCAACAGGCGACCTTCCTGGAAGTACGGAGCGAGCAATTGCACGCCGACCGGCAGGCCATCGACAAAACCGGCAGGCATGGACAAGCCCGGCAGGCCAGCGAGGTTGGCGGTGATGGTGTAGACGTCTTCCAGGTACGCAGCGACCGGGTCGCTGTTCTTGGCGCCGAGCTTCCAGGCCGGGTTCGGCGTGGTGGGGCCGAGGATGATGTCGACCTCGTTGAAGGCCGCCATGAAGTCGTTCTTGATCAAGCGACGGATCTTCTGCGCCTTCAGGTAGTAGGCGTCGTAGTAGCCGGCCGACAGTGCGTAGGCGCCGACCATGATCCGGCGCTGTACTTCCGGACCGAAGCCTTCGCCACGGGAGCGTTTGTACAGGTCCATCAGGTTGACCGGGTTTTCGCAGCGGTAGCCGAAGCGCACGCCGTCGAAACGCGACAGGTTGGAAGAGGCTTCCGCCGGAGCGATCACGTAGTACGCAGGGATCGCGTGCTGCATGTTCGGCAGGCTGATTTCCTTGATCACGGCGCCGAGCTTTTCCAGCTCCTTGACGCTGTTGTGGATCAGATCGGCGATGCGCGGGTCGAGACCGGCGCTGAAATACTCTTTAGGCACGCCAATGCGCAGGCCTTGCAGCGAGCCGTTGAGGCTGGCGCTGTAGTCCGGCACGGGCTCGTCGATGCTGGTGGAGTCGTTCGGATCGAAGCCGGCCATACCCTGCAACAAAATGGCGCAGTCTTCGGCAGTGCGGGCCAATGGGCCACCCTGATCGAGGCTCGAGGCGTAGGCGATCATGCCCCAGCGCGAAACGCGACCGTACGTCGGTTTCAGGCCGGTGAGGTTGGTCAATGCGGCGGGCTGACGAATGGAGCCGCCCGTGTCGGTGCCAGTGGCTGCCGGCAACAGACGAGCGGCAACGGCCGCGGCCGAACCGCCGGACGAACCGCCAGGCACGTATTCCAGGTTCCACGGGTTTTTCACGGCGCCGTAGTAGCTGGACTCGTTGGCCGAACCCATGGCGAATTCGTCCATGTTGGTCTTGCCCAGGGTCACGGCCCCGGCGGCGGCCAGCTTGGCGACGACGGTGGCGTCGTAAGGTGCTTTAAAGTTGTCGAGCATCTTCGAGCCGCAGCTGGTGCGGATGCCCTGGGTGCAGAACAGGTCTTTGTGGGCGATCGGCGCGCCGAGCAGGGCGCCGCTCTCACCGTTGGCCCGGCGGGCGTCCGCAGCTTTCGCCTGCGTGAGCGCCAGGTCCTCGGTGAGGCTGATGAAACTGTTGAGCTGTGGATCGAGCTGGGCGATACGCGCCAGCAGGACTTTGGTCAGCTCTTCGGAAGAAAACTTTTTATCGGCGAGTCCGCGGGCGATCTCGGCCAGAGTCAATTGATGCATTGCAGGCTCTTTCCCTTTAGTCGATGACTTTCGGAACCAGGTACAGGCCGTTTTCGACCGCTGGTGCGATGGACTGGTAAGCCTCGCGATGATTGGTCTCGGTCACGACGTCTGCACGCAGGCGCTGGCTGGCTTCCAGTGGGTGGGCGAGCGGTTCGATACCGTCGGTATTGACCGCCTGCATTTCGTCGACCAGCCCGAGAATGCTGTTGAGGGCTGAAGTGATGTGTGGAAGATCGGCTTCATTGAGGCCCAGACAGGCCAGATGAGCGATTTTTTCCACGTCGGAGCGTTCAAGCGCCATTGGGATTCTCCAGTGGAAAACAGAACGGACGGCGTCCGTGTGTTAGATTGTCGGAACACTACCGCACTTCTACGGTCATAAGGCCGCGATTGTGGGGCTTGGTGCACAGAAAAGCGGCCAATTTAACATATTGGCGCCTTGCCCAAAATCCCTGTCGTTGTTAGAGTTTGCCGCACTTTTTTACCCACGCGTTGCCTAGGGTCCCTTTCCCATGTTCAAGAAACTGCGTGGCATGTTTTCCAGCGATCTTTCCATTGACCTGGGCACTGCCAACACCCTTATTTACGTGCGCGAGCGCGGTATCGTCCTGAATGAGCCCTCCGTTGTGGCTATTCGGACACACGGTAACCAGAAAAGTGTCGTTGCTGTCGGCACCGAAGCGAAGCGCATGTTGGGCCGTACGCCGGGCAACATTGCTGCCATTCGTCCGATGAAAGACGGCGTGATCGCCGACTTCAGCGTCTGCGAAAAGATGCTGCAGTACTTCATCAACAAGGTTCACGAAAACAGCTTCCTGCAGCCCAGCCCTCGTGTTTTGATCTGCGTTCCGTGCAAATCCACCCAGGTTGAGCGTCGTGCCATCCGTGAATCGGCCCTCGGTGCCGGTGCCCGTGAAGTATTCCTGATCGAAGAGCCAATGGCCGCTGCGATCGGTGCCGGCCTGCCGGTTGAAGAAGCTCGCGGTTCGATGGTCGTGGATATCGGTGGTGGTACCACTGAAATCGCCCTGATCTCCCTGAACGGTGTGGTGTATGCCGAATCCGTGCGTGTGGGCGGCGACCGCTTCGACGAAGCGATCATCACTTACGTGCGTCGCAACTACGGCAGCCTGATCGGTGAGTCGACGGCCGAGCGCATCAAGCAGGAAATCGGTACGGCCTACCCGGGCGGCGAAGTGCGTGAAGTCGACGTACGTGGCCGTAACCTGGCTGAAGGCGTTCCACGTGCATTCACCCTGAACTCCAATGAAGTGCTGGAAGCTCTGCAAGAGTCCCTGGCAACCATCGTTCAGGCCGTGAAGAGCGCGCTGGAGCAATCGCCTCCGGAACTGGCTTCCGACATCGCCGAGCGTGGCCTGGTCCTGACCGGTGGTGGCGCCTTGCTGCGTGACCTCGACAAGTTGCTGGCCCAGGAAACCGGTCTGCCGGTGATCGTTGCCGAAGACCCGCTGACCTGCGTTGCTCGCGGCGGTGGCCGTGCCCTGGAAATGATGGATAAACACACCATGGACCTGCTCTCCAGCGAATAAGTCGCCGGATTGCCTCTATGCTGTTGAGCGCGCAGGCGGCACTTTGCAGTGCTGCCTGTTCGCGTTTATCTTCTGTCGTCTGCATCCAGGCCGGTTTGATGCCGTATGAGTAAAGAGAACATTTGCCTGGGAGGAGCGGCTTATTAAACCGCTTTTCTCCAAAGGTCCCTCACTGGGCGTGCGCGTGTTGGTGCTGGTCGTGCTTTCGATCGCGCTGATGGTGGTCGATGCCCGCTTCACACTGCTCAAGCCAGTGCGTAGCCAGATGTCGCTGGTGCTGATGCAGTCCTACTGGATCACCGACCTGCCGCAGCGGCTATGGCAAGGTGTGGCCAGCCAGTTCGGCAGCCGGACCGAACTCGTCGCCGAAAACGAAAAGCTCAAGACCGAGAACCTGCTGCTGCAGGGGCGCATGCAAAAGCTTGCCGCCCTGACCGAGCAGAACGTTCGGCTGCGCGAGTTGCTCAACTCTTCGGCGCTGGTGAACGAGAAGGTCGAAGTGGCCGAGCTGATCGGCATGGACCCCAATCCCTTTACCCATCGCATCATCATCAACAAAGGTGAGCGCGACGGCGTGGTCCTCGGTCAGCCGGTGCTCGATGCCCGCGGCCTGATGGGGCAAGTGGTCGAGTTGATGCCGTACACCTCCCGCGTCCTGTTGCTGACCGATTCCACCCACAGCATTCCGGTGCAGGTAAACCGCAACGGTCTGCGGGCGATCGCCAGCGGCACTGGCAATCCGGAGCGCCTGGAACTGCGTCATGTGGCCGATACCGCTGACATCAAGGAAGGTGATCTGCTGGTCAGCTCCGGCCTTGGCCAACGCTTCCCGGCAGGTTACCCGGTGGCGACGGTCAAGGAAGTGATTCACGACTCCGGTCAGCCATTCGCCATTGTTCGCGCCGTGCCGACGGCTGCGCTGAACCGCAGCCGATACCTGCTGCTGGTGTTCAGCGATACCCGTACCCCGGAAGAGCGTGCCAACGACGCTGCCCAGGCGCAGGAATCCCTGGATGCGCAGGGTGGCGGGCCGATCATTCCGGCGACCGTGCCCAAGCCGGCCATCGTTCCGACTCCCGCTCAGGCTGCCCCGGTGGCCCCGGCAGTGCCTGCTACCGTACCGGCGGCTACAACGCCGGCCAAACCAGGCGTTAAACATCCCAAGCCGTCCACGACTGCACCCGCGCCAGCCAAACCGCCGGCGGCACAACCCGCCGTAGTCAAACCTGCTGCCAAACCGCCTGTCTCCGCGCCGGCGACCACTGGGGGACGAGAATAATGGCTGGTGTCAAAGCCTCCCGAAACGGCTGGATCGTCTGGCTGACCTTCGCCATCGGCATGCTGCTCAGCGTTTCGCCGCTGCCGCAGTTCATGGAAATCCTTCGTCCTCTATGGCTGGCCCTGTTGCTGGCGTTCTGGGCATTGACCCTGCCGCAGAAGGTCGGGATGGTCACCGCGTGGTGCCTGGGCCTGACCGAGGATGTGCTGTATGGCACGTTGCTGGGGCAAAATGCCTTGATCCTGACGTTGATCACCTACCTGGTGCTGGCGTTGCAACAACGTCTTCGGATGTTCCCGATGTGGCAACAAAGCCTGGTGATCCTGGTGATCTTCGGCCTCGCGCAGTTGGTCCAGTTGTGGCTCAGCGCCCTGACCGGCAATCGCCAGCCGACGCTGGCACTGGTGTTGCCGGCACTGGTCAGTGCCTTGCTCTGGCCATGGATCAGCTTCGGTTTGCGCGGATTGCGCCGACGTTACAAAATCAACTGATTCGGTCAGGCATTTGCCCACACCATGACAAGGGAGATGTCTTGATGAAGCCGCTGTACCTCGCCTCTGGCTCGCCGCGTCGGCGTGAACTGCTCACGCAGATTGGCGTTCCGTTTTCCGCCATCAGTGCGGACATCGATGAAACCCCATTACCCCAGGAGTCCCCGGCGGCCTATGTCGAGCGTCTGGCGCGTGGCAAGGCTGCGGCCGGGCGCGATGTCGTGCAGTCCGGCGCTCCGTTTTGCGTGCTGGGAGCCGATACCGCCGTGGTGCTCGACGGGAAAATTCTCGGCAAGCCGGTTGATGAAGCTGACGCTTGCGCCATGCTGAAGATGTTGTCCGGGTGTGAGCATGAAGTCCTGACGGCGATCGCTGTACTCGAAGGTGAGCGTTGCGAGTCGCGGGTGGTGCGTAGCGTGGTGCGTTTTCGCCCGATAAGCAGCGATGAGGCAACGGCCTACTGGGCCAGCGGCGAGCCGAAGGACAAGGCTGGTGGCTATGGAATTCAAGGACTGGGTGCGGTGTTTGTCGCCGGGCTCAATGGAAGTTACTCGGCGGTGGTTGGCTTGCCGCTGTGCGAAACCGCAGAACTGCTCGGCCATTTCGGCATACCCTGTTGGCAAAACCATAATGCGCGTTAAGCGTTGTACTGACCAGATGTGGCCATTACCGTGAACATGCCTGAACGAGACCCTGCCATGAGTGAAGAGATCCTGATCAACATCACGCCGATGGAATCGCGCGTGGCGGTGGTTGAAAACGGTGTCCTGCAAGAGGTCCATGTCGAACGTACGCAAAAGCGCGGCATCGTTGGCAACATCTATAAAGGCAAGGTCGTACGGGTGTTGCCTGGCATGCAGGCCGCTTTCGTCGATATCGGTCTGGATCGCGCCGCGTTCATTCATGCTTCGGAAATTTCCCTGCGCGAAGGCCCGGCGGTCGAGAGCATCAGTGCCCTGGTTCATGAAGGGCAGAGCCTGGTGGTGCAAGTCACCAAGGACCCGATCGGCTCCAAAGGCGCCCGATTGACCACCCAGCTGTCGATCCCTTCGCGTTATCTGGTCTACATGCCGCGTACGGCTCATGTCGGCATTTCGCTGAAAATCGAAGATGAAGCCGAGCGTGAGCGTCTCAAGCAGGTGGTCTCCGATTGCGTCGCCAAAGAAGGCATCAAGGAGGCCGGCGGTTTTATCCTGCGTACCGCGGCGGAAGGCGCGGGTGCCGATGAAATCCTCATGGACATCCGCTACCTGCGCCGGCTCTGGGATCAGATCAATGCGCAGATCAAAACCATCAGCGCACCGAGTGTGATCTACGAAGACCTTGGTTTGGCGCTGCGTACCTTGCGTGACCTGGTGAGCCCGAAGATCGAAAAAATTCGCATCGACTCCCGGGAAACCTTCCAGAAAACCACGCAGTTCGTCGCCGAACTGATGCCGGAGATCGCCGATCGTCTGGAACATTACCCCGGCGAACGGCCGATTTTCGACCTGTACGGCGTCGAAGACGAAATCCAGAAAGCCCTGGAACGCAAAGTCCCGCTCAAGTCTGGCGGTTATCTGGTGGTCGACCCGGCGGAAGCCATGAGCACCATCGACGTCAACACCGGGGCGTTCGTCGGTCATCGCAACCTGGAAGAAACCATCTTCAAGACCAACCTGGAAGCCGCGACCGCGATTGCTCGACAGCTGCGCCTGCGTAATCTGGGCGGGATCATCATCATCGACTTCATCGACATGGAAGATGAAGAGCACCAGCGTCAAGTGCTGCGCACGCTCGAGAAGCAATTGGAGCGCGACCACGCCAAGACCAACATCATCGGTATCACCGAGTTGGGCCTGGTGCAGATGACCCGTAAACGCACCCGCGAAAGCCTCGAGCAGGTTCTGTGCGAGCCGTGCAGCAGTTGCCAGGGCCGCGGCAAATTGAAGACCCCGGAAACCGTCTGCTACGAAATCTTCCGCGAAATCCTCCGCGAAGCTCGCGCCTATCAGGCGGAAGGCTATCGTGTATTGGCGAACCAGAAAGTTGTCGATCGTCTGCTCGATGAGGAGTCGGGCAATGTCGCCGAGCTCGAAGGGTTTATCGGCCGCACGATTCGTTTCCAGGTGGAAACCATGTATTCCCAGGAACAATACGACGTGGTGTTGCTCTGATTCGCTACGCTTTAACTTTTCCTGAACGGCTGGCCTCAGCTTTTTGCAAAACATTTGCCATGGGAGCCAACTGACATGGAGCGTCTGACACGCATATTGGCCGCACTGACCCGCTGGGGTCTGGGCCTGTGCGCGTTGGTTTTGGTATTGATGGCATTGTACGTCAGCCTTGGCCGTGAGCTGACGCCGTTGGTGGCCGAGTATCGTGGTGAAGTCGAGAGCAAGGCCAGCGCCGCCTTGGGCATGCCGCTGCAGATTGGCGAGCTGAAAGGCAGTTGGAGCGGCTTCGCGCCTATTCTTTCGGCCCACGATGTGACGGTCGGTGAGGGTGCCAATGCCCTGCACCTGGAAAAGGTGCGGGCGGTGCCGGACCTCTGGGCCAGTCTGCTGGCGCGCGAGATACGTATTGCCCACCTGGAACTCAATGGCCTGAAGATCAGCCTCAAGCAAGGCAATGAGGGGGAGTGGGCGCTGGAAGGTTTGCCGGTCAGGAACGATCAGCCCCTCGACCCGGAGCAGTTGCTCAATAGCCTGCAAATGGTCCAGCAGTTGTCGGTGCTCGACAGTCAAATCACGTTGCAGCCGTGGGGGGAATCGCCCCTTAGCCTGACTTACGTTGGTCTGAATCTGAAAACCGGTGTATACCGCCAGCGGCTCGATGTTCGCTTGACCCTGCCTGATGGCCAGCCGATGGCGATGAGCCTGCGTACCCGCATTCAGGCCAGCCGATGGAAGGAGGGTGGGGCGGACGTCTACCTGAGCCTGCCGCAAAGTGACTGGTCGAAATGGCTGCCCGAAAGCGTTTCCCAGCAATGGAATTTCTCGCAGATCAAGGCCGGTGGCGAGTTGTGGGCCGCCTGGGGCCAAGGTGCCTTGCAAAGTGCCGCCATCCGGTTGAACGCGCCTCAAATCAAAGGTGCCTATGCCGAGCGCAAGCCGGTCCAGATCAATAATCTGGCGCTCAACGGCTATTTTCAGCGCAGCGCCGACGGCATGTTAGTCACCCTGGACTCTCTGGCCATGAACCTCGGCGAGACTCGCTGGGAATCACGCTTGCAGCTCAAGCAGCTGGCAGCCACCGACAAGGCAGAAGAGGTTTGGCACCTGCAAGCCGACCGCCTCGAGCTCACTCCGCTCACACCGCTGCTCAATGCCCTGGCGCCATTACCTGAAGGTTTCGCCACGACGGTCGAGCGGCTCAAGGTCATCGGTGGCCTGCGCAACGTTCTGATCGACGTGCGGCCCAATGCCACCGACGACAGCAAGTTCAGCTTTGCCGCCAATCTTGATCGGGTCGGCTTCGACGCCTACCACGGCGCTCCGGCGGCACGGAATGTCAGCGGCAGTATCAGCGGGGACCTGGGGCACGGCGAGCTGCGCATGGACAGCAAGGATTTCCTGCTGCACCTGGACCCGATTTTCGCCAAGCCGTGGCAATACATCCAGGCCAATGCCCGGCTGACCTGGAAACTCGACAAAGAAGGCTTCACCCTGATCGCGCCGTACCTGAAGGTCTTGGGCGAGGAAGGCAAGATTGCCGGTGACTTCCTGATCCGGCTGCATTTCGACCACAACCAGGAAGACTACATGGACCTGCGGGTCGGCATGGTCGACGGGGACGGTCGCTATACCGCCAAGTATTTGCCGGCGGTCCTGAGCCCTTCACTCGACGAATGGCTGCGTACCGCGATTCTCAAGGGGGCAGTCGATCAAGGTTTCTTCCAGTACCAGGGCTCGCTGAACCACGGCGCCGAAGATGCCGCCCGCAGCATCAGCCTGTTTTTCAAAGTGCACGATGCCGAGTTGGCGTTTCAGCCGGGCTGGCCGCATGTCAGCAAGGTCACGGGGGACGTGTTCGTCGAGGACAGCGGCGTGCGGATTCTGGCCAGCAAGGGGCAGTTGCTCGACACCCAGGTCAGCGATATTTACGTCAACATTCCTCACGCTCCGGCAGGACAGAGCGCTCATCTGTTCCTTGACGGCGGGTTTGCCGGCGGCTTGGGTGACGGCCTGAAAATTCTCAAGGAAGCGCCAATCGGTACTGCCGAGACGTTCGCCGGCTGGGAAGGCGAGGGGGATCTGCAAGGCAAACTGAAGCTGGATATCCCGTTGGTCAAAGGCGAGCAGCCGAAGATCCTCGTCGACTTCAAAACGGCAAAGGCTCGACTGAAATTGCCCGAGCCCCCCCTTGAGTTGACTCAGCTCAAAGGTGATTTTCGTTTCGATAGCAGCAAAGGCTTGAGCGGCCAGAACATCACGGCACGAGCCTTCGACAAACCGGTGAGTGCGCGGATATTCGCCGATGGTCGTGAAGGCAGGCTCAATACCCGTGTCACGGCCACGGGGCAGGTCGAAGTCAAGAAACTCGCGAACTGGCTGAACGTCACCCAGCCGCTGCCGGCGAGCGGTGTGATCCCGTATCAATTGCAACTGACCCTCGACGGTGGCGATAGCCAGTTGATGGTCAGCTCCAGTCTCAAAGGTGTCGCCATCGATTTGCCGGCCCCTTTCGGCATGTCCGCCGAAACCGGGCGCGATACGACATTCCGCATGACGTTGCAGGGAGCGGAGCGACGCTATTGGGTGAATTACGGCGAATTGGCGAACTTCACCTTCGCCGCACCTCCCGGAAATTTTGCCGAGGGTCGCGGTGAATTGTTCCTGGGTAATGGCAATGCCGTGTTGCCTGCTGCCAAAGGCCTGCGGGTGCGCGGCGTGCTATCGGAGCTGGATGTCGGCCCCTGGCAGGACCTGGCGAACAAGTACGCTGGGCAAGATCCGGGCGGCAGTGCCAAACAGTTGCTCAGCGGCGCGGATTTCAAGGTTGGCAAGCTCAGCGCGCTGGGCACCACTCTGGATCAGGCATCGGTGCAGTTGACGCGCAAACCGGCTGCCTGGGCTTTGCAGCTCGACAGCCAGCAGGTCAAGGGCGCCGCCAGCATTCCTGATGCGAAAGCTGCGCCGATGGTCATCAATCTGCAATATGTGCGCTTGCCGGCACCTGATCCGAAGGTCCTTGCCGACGAAAACTCGCCGGACCCGCTGGCCTCCGTGGATCCGACGAAGATCCCGGCGCTGGATATCACCATCAATCAGCTGTTCCAGGGCAATGATCTGGTCGGCGCCTGGTCACTCAAGGTTCGTCCGACGGCCAAGGGGATTGCCCTCAACTCACTGGATATGGGCCTCAAGGGCATCCTGTTGCAAGGCAGCGGAGGCTGGGAAGGCGCGCCCGGCTCCAGCACAAGCTGGTACAAGGGGCGGATCAGTGGCAAGAACCTGGCGGATGTACTCAAGGGATGGGGCTTCGCACCGAGCGTGACCAGCCAGGAATTCCGTATGGATGTCGATGGCCGTTGGCCCGGTTCACCGGCCTGGCTGGCCAGCAAGCGTTTCTCCGGGACCCTTGATGCCTCAATGAGTGAGGGCCAGTTTGTTGAAGTTGAAGGCGGTGCACAGGCGTTGCGAGTGTTCGGCCTGCTCAACTTCAACTCCATCGGCCGGCGATTGCGCCTGGATTTCTCCGACCTGTTCGGCAAAGGCTTGAGCTATGACCGGGTCAAGGGGCTGCTGGTGGCGACCAATGGCGTCTATGTGACCCGTGAGCCCATCCAGATGACCGGCCCGTCGAGTAATGTTGAACTCAACGGCACCCTGAACCTGGTGGGCGATCAGATCGACGCCAAGCTGATGGTGACGTTGCCGGTGACCAATAACCTGCCAATTGCCGCCCTGATCGTGGGCGCGCCTGCCGTCGGCGGTGCTCTGTTCCTGATCGACAAGTTGATCGGTGACCGCGTGGCCCGTTTTGCCAGTGTGAAGTACACCGTCAAGGGGCCATGGAAAGAACCGAAAATCACCTACGACAAGCCTTTTTGACGCTCTTTTTCAGAACGCACACTCCAGGCCTATGGAGTAGCATGGACGTCTATCCATTCAGGAGCGCGCCATGTCTGTAGCGGTGATTCAAATGGTCAGCCAGAGCGATGTGCTGGCCAACCTGGCCCAGGCCCGTCGATTGCTCGAGCAGGCAGCAGCCGGTGGTGCGGCGCTTGCCGTGCTGCCGGAAAACTTCGCGGCCATGGGCCGGCGCGACATTGCCGACATCGGCCGCGCCGAGGCGCTGGGCGAAGGCCCGATCCTGCCCTGGTTGAAACAGACCGCTCGCGACCTCAAGTTATGGATTGTGGCCGGCACCTTGCCGCTGCCGCCGGTGGACCAGCCGGCAGCCAAGGTGCACGCCTGCTCGTTGCTGGTCGATGACCGGGGGGAGACGGTGGCGCGTTACGACAAGCTGCATTTGTTCGACGTTGACGTGGCAGACAATCGCGGCCGTTATCGCGAATCCGATGACTATGCTTATGGCAGTGGTGTCGTGGTCGCGGACACACCGGTGGGGCGAGTCGGCCTGACGGTCTGTTATGACCTGCGATTCCCGGAGTTGTACAGCGAATTGCGTGCTGTCGGCGCGGAGCTGATTACCGCACCATCGGCCTTTACTGCCGTGACCGGTGCGGCGCATTGGGACGTGTTGATTCGCGCGCGGGCCATTGAAACCCAGTGTTATGTGCTCGCGGCCGCCCAGGGTGGGACGCATCCGGGGCCGCGTGAAACCTGGGGGCATGCCGCCATCATCGACCCATGGGGGCGCGTGCTGGCGCAACAGGATCAAGGCGAGGCCGTGCTGCTGGCCGAGATAGACAGCAGCGAACAGGCGTCCATCCGGGCGCGGATGCCGGTGTCCAGTCACCGGCGCTTTTTCTCGCAGGGCGCCCAGCGGCCTGCATCAGAACGACGAATTTAAGGCATAAAGCATATGAGCGAGTTGTTGTCCTCAGTCAGTGATCACCTCCTGGCGCCTGGCGGCGTAACGATCGAGAGCCTGCAGGGTGTGCTCGGCGATCTGGCAGGCCCGGGAATCGATGCCGCCGACCTGTATTTCCAGGGGCAGATCTCCGAGTCCTGGGCGCTGGAAGACGGCATCGTCAAGGAAGGCAGCTTCAACCTTGACCAGGGAGTGGGCGTGCGGGCGCAATCGGGTGAAAAGACCGGTTTTGCCTACAGCAACGCCATCACTCTGGAAGCCCTGGGCGCGGCGGCCCGTGCCGCCCGCTCGATCTCTCGGGCCGGGCAAAACGGCACCGTGCAGGCGTTCACCACCCAGGATGTCGCGCAGTTATATGGGGCAGACAATCCTCTGGAAGTGCTGACCCGTGCCGAGAAAGTCGATCTGCTCAAACGCATCGATGCCGCGACGCGCGCGCTTGATCCGCGCATCCAGCAAGTCACCGTCAGTATGGCGGGTGTCTGGGAACGGATTCTGGTGGCCTCCACCGACGGCGGGCTGGCGGCGGATGTGCGACCTCTGGTGCGTTTCAATGTCAGCGTGATCGTCGAGCAGAACGGCCGTCGTGAGCGCGGCGGGCATGGCGGTGGCGGTCGCACCGATTACCGTTATTTCCTCGCCGAAGATCGCGCCATGGGCTATGCCCGTGAAGCGCTGCGACAGGCGCTGGTCAACCTGGAGGCCATTCCGGCGCCGGCCGGTACGTTGCCGGTGGTGCTTGGCTCCGGTTGGTCGGGTGTGTTGCTGCACGAAGCGGTCGGCCACGGTCTGGAGGGAGATTTCAACCGCAAGGGCAGTTCAGCCTACAGCGGACGCATGGGCGAGATGGTTGCGTCCAAGCTTTGCACTATCGTCGATGACGGCACCCTGGCGGGGCGTCGTGGCTCCTTGAGCGTTGACGACGAAGGTACGCCGACCGAGTGCACGACGCTGATCGAAAACGGCGTACTCAAAGGCTACATGCAGGACAAACTCAACGCGCGCCTGATGGGCGTGGCCCGTACGGGTAACGGCCGTCGCGAATCCTACGCGCACCTGCCAATGCCGCGCATGACCAACACCTACATGCTCGCCGGTGAAAGCGATCCGGCCGAAATCATCGCCTCGGTGAAGCGCGGTATCTATTGCGCCAACCTCGGCGGCGGCCAGGTGGACATCACCAGCGGCAAGTTCGTGTTCTCCACCAGCGAGGCGTATCTGATCGAGGACGGCAAGATCACCGCTCCGGTCAAGGGCGCGACCCTGATCGGCAACGGGCCGGAAGCCATGAGCAAGGTGTCGATGGTCGGTAACGACCTGTCGCTGGACAGCGGTGTGGGGACGTGCGGCAAGGATGGGCAGTCGGTGCCGGTGGGTGTCGGCCAGCCAACGCTGAAAATTGATGCGATCACCGTGGGTGGCACGGGCGCGTAAGGCGTGGAGCTGCGGGTGAGCCGCCAGGCGACTCACCCGATCAGAGTCTCAGCGCAGACCGCGTTGAGTCTCGTCCAGCTCACGGATGTACTTGAAGATTTTACGGCTCGATGCCGGTGGCTTGTTGGTCGCCAATTCGTGCTGGGCCTGACGGATCAGGGAGCGCAATTGCTGGCGATCAGCCTCCGGGTAGTCGATGACGAACTTTTCCAGGACTGCATCGTCGCCGGCGATCAGGCGATCACGCCAGCGCTCCAGGTTATGGAAGCGTTCGTTGTATTGGCGAGTGGAGGCATCGAGTTGATCGAGCAAGACCAGAATGGCGTCAGTGTCCTGATCGCGCATCAGTTTGCCGATGAACTGGAGGTGCCGTTTACGCGCGATGTTCGCCGTGTGCTTGGGCGCATCGGCCAAGGCCCGGCGCAAAGCGTCGGTCAAGGGCAGTTTTGCCAGCAAGTCAGGCTTGAGTGTCGTAAGGCGTTCGCCAAGGTCAACCAGAGCATGCAGCTCGCGTTTGACCTGGGATTTGCTTTTTTCTCCCGTATCGAGGGAGTCGTCGTAAGAATCAACCATGGTGGCCGTCCGCAAAGAAACGCCGCCATGATAACCAGTCGGGGGCCGCTTGTCCGGCCCGGTCGCTCGATGACCTATACCGAAAGCAGAATTTGAGTGGAGAACAGCATGAGTGCAGTTGAAAGCGTCGGCCCACAAGCGTTGCCGGCACTGCAGGAACAAGTCGAGCAGATCATCGCTGAAGCCAGGCGCCAGGGTGCCAGTGCCTGTGAAGTGGCGGTGTCCCTGGAGCAGGGCCTGTCGACCACGGTGCGCCAGCGCGAAGTCGAAACCGTCGAATTCAATCGTGACCAGGGTTTCGGTATCACCTTGTACGTTGGCCAGCGCAAGGGTTCGGCCAGCACCTCGGCCAGCGGTCCGGAGGCGATTCGTGAGACCGTGGCCGCCGCCTTGGCCATTGCCAAACACACCTCGGAAGACGAAGCGTCGGGCCTGGCGGATGCCGCTCTGATGGCTCGTGACGTTCAGGATTTCGACCTGTTCCACCCATGGGATATCACACCGGAGCAGGCAATCGAGCAGGCGCTGGCCTGTGAAGCGGCCGCATTTGCTGCCGACAGCCGGATCAAGAATGCCGATGGCACTACGCTGAGCACCCATCAAGGCTGCCGTGTCTATGGCAACAGCCACGGTTTTATCGGCGGTTATGCGTCGACCCGGCACAGCCTGAGCTGCGTGATGATCGCCGAGGCCGATGGTCAGATGCAGCGCGATTATTGGTATGACGTGAACCGCCAGGGCAATTTGCTGGCTGATCCGGTGAGCATTGGCCAGCGTGCCGCACAACGGGCGGCAAGCCGTCTCGGCGCGCGTCCGGTGCCAACCTGCGAAGTGCCGGTGCTGTTTTCCGCGGAGTTGGCCGGTGGTTTGTTCGGTAGCTTCCTGTCGGCGATTTCCGGCGGCAGCCTGTACCGCAAGTCATCGTTCCTTGAAGGCACCCTGGGTCAGAAGCTGTTTCCTGAATGGCTGACCATCGATGAGCGTCCGCACTTGATGCGTGCCTTGGGCAGCGCGGCCTTCGATGGCGATGGTCTGGCGACTTACGCGAAGCCGTTCGTTGAAAAGGGCGAGCTGGTGTCTTACATCCTCGGTACTTACTCCGGTCGCAAGCTCGGCATGCCGAGCACCGCGAATGCCGGAGGCGTGCATAACCTGTTCGTCACCCATGGTGATGAAGATCAGGCGGCCTTGCTGCGTCGCATGGGGCGTGGCCTGCTGGTGACCGAATTGATGGGGCAAGGCCTGAACATGGTCACGGGCGACTACTCCCGTGGCGCGGCCGGTTACTGGGTCGAGAACGGTGAAATCCAGTTCGCGGTCCAGGAAGTGACCATTGCCGGCAACATGCGTGACATGTTCAAGCAGATCGTTGCCGTGGGTAACGACCTGGAGCTGCGCAGCAACATTCGTACGGGTTCTGTGCTGATCGAGCGAATGACAGTGGCGGGCAGCTAAACCCGCTCGTCACAAAAAAGGCGCGCCACCTGATTGGGTGGTGCGCCTTTTTTATTGGGCTACTGAGCGGGTTTGGTCTGGATTGGCGTTTACTCGCCTTCGTCGAAATAACGGTTGATCAAGTCTTTCAACGCATCCAGTGCACGTTGCGCGTCTTCGCCTTCGGTGCTGATGTAGATTTTGGTGCCCTTGCCAGCCGCGAGCATCATCATTGCCATGATGCTTTTGCCGTCGACCGTGGATTCCGGAGTGCGTCCGACTCTGATCGTGCAGTCCTTGAACTCACCGGCGACTCCGACGAATTTTGCAGAAGCACGGGCGTGCAGGCCCAGCTTGTTGATGATTTCGATTTCCTGAGCAGGCATCGCGGTGTGAATCCTTTAGCTGAGGTCGCGGTGGCGAACCTGGACGTTCTTCAGGGATTGTTGCAGCGTCTTGCCCAAGCGTTCGGTCAGGTAGACGGAGCGGTGATGTCCGCCCGTGCAGCCAATGGCAATGGTGACATAGGCGCGGTTGCTGGCGGCAAAGCGGGGCAACCATTTGAGCAGATAGGTGGAGATGTCCTGGAACATCTCTTCCACGTCCGGCTGGGCTGCCAGGTACTCGGCAACCGGTTGATCAAGCCCGGACTGCGCCCGAAGCTCGGGTTTCCAGTAGGGATTGGGCAGGCAGCGCACGTCGAATACCAGGTCGGCATCCACGGGCATGCCACGCTTGAAACCAAAGGACTCCACCAGGAACGCTGTACCGGGTTCCGGCTGGTTCAGCAGGCGCAGCTTGATCGTATCCCGTAGCTGATACAGGTTGAGGTTGGTGGTGTTTACTTTGAGATCGGCAAGGTCGGCTATGGGGCCGAGCAGGCTGGTTTCATCGTTGATCGCTTCAGCCAGCGAACGATTGGCACTGCTCAGCGGGTGACGACGACGGGTTTCCGAAAAACGCTTGAGCAAGGTTTCTTCGTCGGCATCCAGGTACAGAACATCGCACTGGATATGCCGGCTGCGGACTTCTTCGAGCAATTCGGGGAATCGGGACAAGTGACTTGGCAGGTTGCGTGCATCAATGGACACGGCCACCAGCGGCTGTGCCAGTTCGGTGTGGATCAATGCGCGTTCGGCGAGTTCCGGCAGCAACCCGGCGGGAAGGTTGTCGATGCAGTAGTAGCCACTGTCCTCGAGTACATCAAGGGCGGTGCTTTTACCTGAGCCGGAGCGGCCACTGACGATGATCAAGCGCATGGTTACTGACCGTTTTGCTCGTCCAGGACAACCTGATACAAGGCTTCATTGCTCGGGGCGCTGCGCAGTTTTTCGCGCACTTCCTTGCGGTCGAGCATGCTGGCAATTTGGCGCAAAAGCTCCAGGTGCGCATCGGTAGCGGCTTGCGGGACCAGTAGAACGAACAACAGGTCAACCGGTGCGCCGTCGATGGCGTCGAAATCTATGGGGGCATCGAGGTGCATCAGGGCACTGATGGGTGAAGAGCAGCCCTTCAGGCGACAGTGGGGAATGGCGATGCCGTTACCAAAACCCGTCGAGCCGAGTTTTTCACGGGCAATCAACGCCTCGAAGACATCTTGCATCTCCAGATCCGGCACTTCCCGGGCGATCAGGTTGGCAATTTGTTCGAGGGCTTTCTTTTTACTGCCGCCCGGCACGTTCACAAGGGAACGGCCGGGGGTCAGGATGCTTTCAAGTCGGATCATGGGTTGGGGGTGTTAACGACCGGTAGCGCCCTGTAGGAGGCTCTGGGTCTTTTCCTTATGCTTTTTGAGTTGTTTATCCAGCTTGTCGGTCAGTGCGTCGATCGCCGCGTACATATCGGTATGTTCCGCGTTCGCGACCACTTCATTGCCGGGAATATGCAGCGTGGCTTCGATTTTCTGCTTCAACTTTTCGACGGTCATCGTGACCTGTACGTTGGTGATCTTGTCGAAGTGCCTCTCTAACCGTTCGAGTTTTTCGCCGATGTAGGTGCGAAGAGGTTCGGTCACTTCCAGTTGGTGTCCACTGATGTTGACTTGCATACAGCTTCTCCTTCGTTGCCAGTGCATAAAGCGGTAGATCAAATGATCTACCACTGGAACGCTGTGGCGTGGCTCTACATCAACCGCTTGCGTTCGCTCGAAGGCGCGATCCCCAGGGATTCGCGGTACTTGGCGACGGTGCGGCGAGCCACCTGAATGCCTTGTGCCTCCAGTAAACCAGCGATCTTGCTGTCACTCAACGGCTTTTTCTGATTTTCCGCGGCAACCAGTTTTTTGATGATCGCGCGGATCGCCGTGGACGAGCATTCGCCGCCTTCGGAGGTGCTGACATGGCTGGAAAAAAAGTACTTCAGTTCATATATGCCCCGAGGGGTATGCATGAATTTCTGTGTGGTCACCCGTGAAATTGTCGACTCGTGCATGCCAACCGCCTCGGCGATGTCATGCAGGACCAGCGGTTTCATGGCTTCATCGCCGTATTCCAGGAAGCCGCGCTGATGCTCGACGATCTGGGTGGCAACTTTCATCAGGGTTTCATTGCGGCTTTGCAGGCTCTTGATGAACCAGCGGGCTTCCTGCAACTGATTGCGCATGAACGTGTTGTCGGCGCTGGTGTCGGCGCGACGCACGAAGCCGGCGTACTGGGCGTTGACCCGAAGACGCGGAACCGATTCCTGGTTGAGTTCCACCAGCCAGCGCTCGTTGTCCTTGCGCACGATCACGTCGGGAACCACGTATTCGGCTTCAGTGGATTCGATTTGCGAGCCCGGGCGCGGATTGAGGCTCTGAACCAGTTCGATCACCTGGCGCAGCTCATCTTCCTTGAGCTTCATGCGGCGCATCAGCTGGCTGTAATCGCGGCTGCCGAGCAAGTCGATGTAGTCGGTGACCAGGCGCTTTGCTTCGGCGAGCCAAGGAGTTTTAGCTGGCAACTGGCGTAATTGCAGCAGCAGGCATTCGCCCAGGTTGCGGGCGCCGATCCCGGCGGGTTCGAATTGCTGGATACGGTGCAGGACGGCTTCGATTTCGTCCAGCTCGATGTCCAGCTCCGGGTCGAAGGCTTCGAGGATCTCCTCGAGCGTCTCGTCCAGGTAGCCCTGATTGTTGATGCAATCGATCAGGGTCACGGCGATCAGGCGATCGGTGTCGGACATGGGCGCCAGGTTCAATTGCCACAGCAAATGGCTTTGCAGGCTTTCACCGGCCGATGTGCGGGTGGTGAAATCCCACTCGTCGTCATCGTTGCTCGGCAGACTGCTGGCGCTGGTCTGGTAAACGTCTTCCCAGGCGGTATCGACGGGTAGTTCGTTGGGGATACGCTCGTTCCAGTCGCCTTCCTCGAGGTTATCAACCGTCGGTGCGCTTTCCTGGTAGGAGGGTTCCTGAATGTCGGGGTTGGGTTTCTGTTCGACGTTGTCGGCCAAGGGGTCGCTGTTATCGAAGTCGTCGCCTTCTTCCTGGCGTTCGAGCATCGGATTGGACTCCAGGGCCTCCTGGATTTCCTGTTGCAGGTCCAGGGTCGACAATTGGAGCAGGCGGATGGCCTGTTGCAGCTGCGGTGTCATCGTCAGCTGCTGGCCCATTCTCAAGACTAGCGATGGTTTCATGGCAGGGGCTAAACACCTTATTCGCCGGCGCACATGCGCCATCCACTACAGGGCGCCGGAGCGCCAAACATAAGCAAATTATATGCCTGAAACTGAAGTGTTTGCCTAGAGCGCTGTAACAATAAAAAAGTGTTGATTTTTTATCGAGACAAGCGCTCGGTCGACTAGCCAGACACCTCGGTGCTTACAGGCGGAACTCATGGCCCAAATACACTTCCTTGACCAGATCGTTGGCCAGGATGGTTTCAGCGTCGCCTTCGGCGATCAATTGGCCATCGTTGACGATGTAGGCGGTTTCACAGATGTCGAGGGTTTCACGGACGTTGTGGTCGGTGATCAGCACGCCAATGCCCTTGGCCTTGAGGTGATGAATGATCTGTTTGATGTCGCCGACCGAAATCGGGTCCACGCCGGCGAAGGGCTCGTCGAGGAGGATGAATTTCGGGTTGGTGGCCAATGCCCGGGCGATTTCCACGCGGCGGCGTTCACCACCGGACAGGCTCATGCCGAGGTTGTCGCGGATGTGGCTGATGTGGAATTCCTGCAGCAGGCTTTCCAGCTCCTTGCGGCGACCGGCTTTGTCGAGTTCCTTGCGGGTCTCGAGGATCGCCATGATGTTGTCGGCGACCGAGAGTTTGCGGAAGATCGACGCTTCTTGCGGCAGATAGCCGATACCGGCCTTGGCGCGGCCGTGCATTGGCTGGTGGCTGACGTCCAGGTCGTCGATCAGTATGCGGCCCTGATCGGCCTGCACCAGGCCCACGATCATGTAGAAGCAGGTGGTCTTGCCGGCGCCGTTAGGGCCTAGCAGGCCAACGATCTGACCGCTGTCGATGGACAGGCTGACATCACGGACGACCTGGCGGCTCTTGTAGCTCTTGGCCAGATGCTGAGCTTTCAGAGTTGCCATTACTGGGCCTTTTGCTCGTCGGTTTTCTTCTTCGGCTGGATCACCATGTCGATGCGCGGACGCGCTTCGGTGACCTTGTTGCCTGTTGCACGGCCAGCGCTCGCAAGCTTCTTGACGGTGTCGTAGACGATTTTCTCGCCCTGGGTGGTGTTGTTGTCCTTGTCGACGACTTTGGCGCGATCGATCAGTACGACGCGGTTTTGCGCGGCGTGGTACTGGATGGTCACTCCCCAGCCCTGGACGGGCTTGGTGTCGCCCTGGGCTTGCAGTTGTTCGAAGTAGGCGAGATTGCCCACAGAGGTCACCACATCGATATCGCCGGTCGGCGTGCGAGTGATGGTCACGGTGTTGCCGGTGACTTTCATCGAGCCCTGGGTAATGATCACGTCACCTTTGTAAGTGGCAATGCCATTCTTGTCGTCCAGTTGGGCGTCATCGGCTTGAATGCGGATAGGCTGCTCTTGATCGTTCGGCAGAGCCCAGGCGCTCAGGCTTCCCAGTGCTGCGACCAGACTGAGCAAAATAGGGAGGGTTTTAACGAGCCTCATACTGTCCTCTTACGTTCGAAAGCAGGTGTATCCTGCTTTCTTTCAAATACGCTTTCATTCCGGTACCGGTCGATACGCCGCCAGCGCCGTCGATTCTAACGGGTTGCTCGGTCTGCGCATATTGCTGCTGCGGGAACACCGTCATTCGAGTGGTGGTGATCAGGGTTTTGCGGTTTTTTTCATCAAAGCGCGTGATGCGTACCGAATCGATCAATTCAACCTGCGTGCCGTCCGGGTTGACCTCACCCTTTTCGCTCTGGACGTGCCACGGGAACTCGGTGCCGCGGAACATGTTCAGGTCAGGGTTGGTCAGCAGCGTGACTTCGCTTGCTTTCAGGTGCTCGACCTTGTCGGAAGTCATTTCGTATTGAAGCCTGCCATCGGGCAGGAACTGCACGCTGTGGGCGTTGGTGGCGTAATAATCGATTTCGCTTTCGTCGACATGCGCGATCGGCTTGTCGAGGAAGCGTTCCGGGCTGATGTTCCAGTAGCCGACCGCGGCGAAAATCGCCGCAATGCAACCGAACACCAGAATGTTGCGAATTTTTTTGTTCAGCATGGTTTGGCTCACAGGTACGCGGCGTTGGCCGCATCGAGACGGCCCTGGGCGCGCAGGATCAATTCGCAGAATTCGCGGGCGGCACCCTCGCCACCGCGGGCCTGGGTTACTCCGTGAGCGTGTTCACGCACAAAGCTTGCGGCATTGGCCACCGCCATGCCCAGGCCGACGCGGCGAATCACCGGCAGGTCCGGCAAGTCGTCGCCTAGATAAGCGACCTGCTCATAGCTTAGGTTGAGTTGGCCGAGAAGCTCGTCGAGCACCACCAGTTTGTCTTCGCGCCCCTGGTACAGATGCGGGATGCCGAGGTTTTTCGCCCGTCGTTCAACCACCGGGGTTTTGCGGCCGCTGATGATCGCGGTCTGGACGCCGGCCGCCATCAGCATCTTGATGCCCTGGCCGTCGAGGGTATTGAAGGTCTTGAATTCGCTGCCGTCTTCGAGAAAGTACAGGCGCCCGTCGGTCAGGACGCCATCGACATCGAATACTGCCAGTTTGATCTGTTGGCCGCGTTGCAGCAGGTCCGCGCTCATTACATTACTCCTGCACGCAGCAAGTCGTGCATGTTCAAGGCGCCGACCGGGCGGTCTTCGCTGTCGACCACGACCAATGCGTTGATTTTATGATCTTCCATGATTTTCAGGGCCTCGGCGGCGAGCATCTCGGCGCGGGCGGTCTTGCCGTGCACGGTCATGACCTGATCTATCGTGGCGCTATGGATGTCGACGCTGCGGTCCAGGGTGCGGCGCAAGTCGCCGTCGGTGAAGATCCCGGCCAGCTTGCCGTCGGCCTCCAGGATGACTGTCATGCCAAGGCCCTTGCGGGTCATTTCCATCAGCGCATCCTTGAGCAAGGTGCCGCGCTGAACCTGTGGCAACTCTTGCCCGGCGTGCATGACATTTTCCACCTTCAGCAGCAGGCGTCGGCCCAATGCTCCACCGGGATGGGAGAAGGCGAAGTCTTCAGCGGTAAAGCCGCGCGCTTCCAGCAGTGCGACAGCCAGGGCGTCGCCCATGACCAGCGCCGCAGTAGTAGAGGAGGTGGGGGCCAGGTTCAGCGGGCAGGCTTCATGCTCGACGTGAACGTTCAGGTTGACCTCGGCGGCCTTGGCCAGCGGCGAGTTCGGGTTGCCGGTCATGCTGATCAGCTGGATGCCCAGACGCTTGATCAGTGGCAGCAGGGTGACGATTTCATTGGTCGAGCCGGAGTTCGACAGCGCCAGGATGACGTCGTCGCGGGTGATCATTCCCATGTCGCCGTGGCTGGCTTCGGCCGGGTGCACGAAAAATGCGGTGGTGCCGGTGCTGGCCAGGGTGGCGGCGATCTTGTTGCCGACATGCCCCGACTTGCCCATGCCGACCACGACTACGCGGCCTTTGCTGGCCAGAATCATCTCGCAGGCGCGTACGAAATCTGCGTCGATATGCGGCAGCAAGCTTTGTACGGCTTCTACCTCGAGGCGGATGGTGCGTTGTGCTGATTGAATCAGGTCGCTGGATTGGCTCATGTCTGAATCGTATAGCCTGATGAAAAGGCGGCGATTATAGCGGTTATGATCGAAACCCTCACGCATGTTTGTCGAGCATTGTCATTCCATGCTGCTCAATCCCTCTAAATGAGCGTTTTTGCCTGTCTCGTTGCTGAATATGGCTCGGCATTGGCCTTGGGCGCGTGGCCATTGCAGTGATATAGTTCGCCGCCAGTTCGGCCCGCTCGGCGGATGTGCTTTTGTCAGACAGCCAGGCGTCCGAGTGAGAGGCTGCATCGCAAGGAGTTTAGATGAGTGCCGATAACGCCTACGCGGTCGAGCTGAAGGGACTGACCTTCAAGCGCGGTGCGCGCAGCATTTTCAATAACGTCGATATCCGTATTCCCCGCGGCAAGGTCACCGGCATCATGGGGCCTTCCGGGTGTGGCAAGACCACGCTGTTGCGGTTGATGGGCGCACAATTGCGGCCTACCAATGGCGAAGTCTGGGTCAACGGTCAGAACCTGCCAAAACTGTCGCGCAGCGATCTGTTCGACGCCCGCAAGCACATGGGCGTGCTGTTTCAGAGCGGCGCACTCTTTACCGACCTCGATGTCTTCGAGAACGTCGCCTTTCCGCTGCGTGTTCACACCCAACTGCCGGAAGAAATGATCCGCGACATCGTCCTGCTCAAATTGCAGGCCGTGGGTTTGCGCGGCGCCCTTGACCTGATGCCCGATGAGCTGTCCGGCGGCATGAAGCGCCGCGTCGCGCTGGCGAGGGCGATTGCGCTTGATCCGCAAATTCTCATGTACGACGAGCCCTTTGTCGGCCAGGACCCTATCGCCATGGGCGTACTGGTGCGCCTGATCCGCTTGCTCAACGATGCATTGGGCATCACCAGCATCGTGGTCTCCCACGACCTGGCCGAAACCGCGAGCATCGCCGATTACATCTATGTGGTCGGCGACGGGCAGGTGTTGGGGCAGGGCACGCCTGACGAGCTGATGAACTCGGACGAGCCGCGTATCCGTCAATTCATGACAGGCGATCCGGACGGTCCGGTCCCCTATCACTTTCCAGCGACGGACTACCGAGCAGATCTTCTGGGGAAGCGTTGATGCGCAAGATTTCACTTATAGAGCGAGTGCGCCGGTTCGGCCAGGCCGGCATCGATGTGCTGTCGGTGTTCGGACGTTCGGCGATATTTCTGTTTCACGCGCTTCTTGGGCGTGGCGGTATTGGCGGCGGATTTGGCTTGCTGGTCAAGCAGCTGCACTCGGTGGGCGTGATGTCCCTGGTGATCATCGTGGTCTCCGGTGTGTTCATCGGCATGGTACTGGCGCTGCAAGGGTTCAACATTCTGTCCAGCTACGGTTCGGAGCAGGCGGTCGGGCAGATGGTGGCGCTGACGCTGCTGCGCGAACTGGGCCCCGTGGTGACTGCGTTGCTGTTTGCCGGGCGTGCCGGTTCGGCGCTGACGGCGGAAATCGGCAACATGAAGTCCACCGAACAGCTGTCCAGCCTGGAAATGATCGGGGTCGACCCGCTCAAGTACATTATTGCCCCGCGCCTCTGGGCCGGCTTCATTTCCCTGCCGGTGCTGGCCATGATTTTCAGCGTGGTGGGCATCTGGGGCGGTTCGTGGGTAGCGGTCGACTGGCTGGGTGTCTATGAAGGTTCCTACTGGTCGAACATGCAGAACAGCGTGACGTTCACGGATGATGTGCTCAACGGCATCATCAAAAGCATCGTCTTCGCCTTTGTCGTGACCTGGATCGCCGTATTCCAAGGCTATGACTGCGAGCCCACTTCCGAGGGGATCAGTCGTGCCACTACCAAGACCGTGGTGTATGCCTCCCTGGCAGTACTGGGCCTGGACTTTATTCTGACCGCTTTGATGTTTGGAGATTTCTGATGCAAAACCGCACCCTGGAAATCGGTGTCGGCCTTTTCTTGCTGGCTGGCATCCTGGCTTTGTTGCTGCTGGCGCTGCGGGTCAGTGGCCTCTCGCCGAGCCCGAGCACCGACACCTATAAACTTTATGCATACTTTGACAATATCGCCGGTTTGACGGTCAGAGCCAAAGTAACCATGGCGGGTGTCACCATCGGCAAGGTCACCGCAATCGATCTGGATCGCGACAGTTTCACCGGTCGGGTGACCATGCAGGTGGAAAAACGCGTAGATAACCTGCCCGCCGACTCCACTGCATCTATCCTGACCGCTGGCCTGTTGGGCGAGAAGTACATCGGTATCAGCGTGGGCGGGGAAGAAGCCTTGCTCAAGGATGGCGGAACCATCCACGACACCCAGTCGTCGCTGGTGCTGGAAGACCTGATCGGTAAATTCCTGCTCAATACCGTTAGCAAAGACGCCAAATGAGGAGCTGTTAAATGATCTCAATCTTGCGACGTGGCCTGTTGGTATTGCTCGCGGCTTTGCCGTTGGTAGCTAACGCCGTGGCGGCGCCTTCCGCGCACGATCTGGTACAGGACACCACCAATCGGTTGCTCGCCGACCTGGCGGCCAACAAAGAGAAATACAAGAAGGACCCGAATGACTTTTATGCGGCGCTGAACACGATTGTCGGCCCCGTGGTGGATGCCGAGGGTATTTCCAAGAGCATCATGACGGTCAAGTACTCGCGTAAAGCCAGCCCTGCGCAAATGAAGACCTTTGAAGAAAACTTCAAGAAAGGTTTGTTCCAGTTCTATGGCAATGCGTTGCTTGAGTACAACAACCAGGGCATCGTCGTTGACCCCGCCAAGGATGAGTCGGGCGACCGCACCAGCGTCGGCATGACGGTCAAGGGCAGCAATGGCGCGATCTATCCAGTGCAGTACACACTCGAGAAGATCAATGGCGAGTGGAAGCTGCGCAACGTCATCATCAACGGCATCAACATCGGCAAGCTGTTCCGCGATCAGTTCGCCGATGCAATGTCGCGCAATGGCAACAACCTGCAGGCGACCATCGACAATTGGGCAGGGGAAGTTGCCAAAGCCAAGGCCGCTACCGAACAATCCGACCAGAAGCCAGCCCAATGAGTGATTCGGCCGTTCGCATGAACGAAACCGGCGAACTGTTGCTCAGTGGCGTGCTGGATTACCGCACCGGCCCAGGCCTGCGCGAGCAGGGGCAGGTGCTGATCAAGTCCAGCAAGGCTGCGGCCCTGGTGATCGATTGTTCGGCGGTGGAGAAGTCCAGCAGTGTCGGCCTGTCCTTGCTGCTGTGCTTCATGCGAGATGCCCAGGCGGCCGGCAAGGCGCTGAGCATCCGCGGGATGCCCGAAGACATGCGCGAAATTGCTCAGGTCAGTGAGTTGACCGAGCTGTTGGCGCATCCCTAACCCGCATCGATAAAGTAGCCCCCCGTCAGAGTCCTGCTCCGCGGGGTTCGCAGGCGCGGGGCTTTTTTGTATGATGTCCGACCCGCGCGCACAGGGCGCCGATTGAGGTTGAGCATGCAGGCCACCGAAGTGAAGAGCTTCCTTGAAGGAAAGCTGCCAGGAACTCAGGTAGAAGTTGAGGGCGAAGGCTGCAATTTCCAGCTGAACGTGATTAGCGATGAACTGGCGGCATTGAGCCCGGTCAAGCGTCAGCAGCAGATCTATGCCCATTTGAACCCGTGGATCACCGATGGCAGCATCCACGCGGTCACTATGAAATTTTTCAGCAGCGCGGCCTGGGCCGAGCGCACCTGAGCCCAAGGGCGTCGAGATTCTTATGGATAAATTGATTATTACTGGCGGAGCTCGTCTTGACGGCGAGATCCGCATCTCCGGGGCAAAGAACTCTGCCCTGCCGATCCTGGCTGCGACGCTGCTGTGCGATGGCCCTGTGACTGTGGCCAACCTGCCGCACCTGCACGACATCACCACCATGATCGAGCTGTTCGGTCGCATGGGCATCGAGCCTGTCATCGACGAGAAACTGGCCGTCGAAATCGACCCGCGCACCATCAAGACCCTGATCGCTCCGTACGAACTGGTGAAAACCATGCGTGCGTCGATCCTGGTGCTGGGCCCGATGGTTGCCCGTTTCGGTGAAGCCGAAGTCGCACTGCCTGGCGGTTGCGCCATCGGTTCGCGTCCGGTTGACCTGCACATCCGTGGCCTCGAAGCCATGGGCGCGGTCATCGACGTTGAAGGCGGCTACATCAAGGCCAAGGCGCCGGAAGGCGGCCTGCGTGGCGCGCACTTCTTCTTCGACACCGTCAGTGTGACCGGTACCGAGAACATCATGATGGCCGCCGCTCTGGCCAAGGGCCGCAGTGTACTGGCCAACGCCGCACGCGAGCCTGAGGTCGTCGACCTGGCGAACTTCCTGAACGCCATGGGCGCCAAGGTTTCCGGTGCTGGCACCGACACCATCACCATCGATGGCGTCGAGCGTCTGCACACCACCACTTACAAAGTGATGCCCGACCGTATCGAAACCGGCACCTATCTGGTCGCCGCTGCGGTGACTGGCGGTCGCGTGAAGGTCAAGGACACCGATCCGACCATCCTCGAAGCCGTTCTGGAAAAACTCCGGGAAGCGGGCGCCGAAATCACCTGCGGCGAAGACTGGATCGAACTGAACATGCACGGCAAGCGGCCGAAAGCCGTCAACGTGCGCACCGCACCGTATCCGGCTTTCCCGACTGACATGCAAGCGCAGTTCATCTCCCTCAACGCCATTGCCGAAGGCACGGGCGCCGTGATCGAGACGATCTTCGAAAACCGCTTCATGCACGTTTATGAACTGCACCGCATGGGCGCCAAGATCCAGGTCGAAGGCAACACCGCCATCGTGACCGGCACCGAAAAGCTCAAGGGCGCGCCAGTCATGGCGACCGACCTGCGTGCTTCGGCCAGCCTGGTCATCTCGGCGCTGATCGCCGAAGGCGACACCCTGATCGATCGCATCTACCACATCGACCGTGGTTATGAGTGCATCGAAGAGAAACTGCAGATGCTCGGCGCCAAGATCCGCCGCGTACCGGGCTAGTTCCTGCTGCATGGGCATAAGGACATGCCCGTTGAATTGTTGAAGTCGAGCCGGATTCCGGCTCGACGTGTGTCCGGCGCCGTTTGCGACCGGGCATGAGTACCTTGATAAGGACTGACGTTTCCCATGTTGACCATCGCACTGTCCAAGGGCCGCATCCTTGATGACACCTTGCCGCTTCTGGCTGAAGCAGGCATCGTGCCGACCGAGAATCCGGACAAGAGTCGCAAGCTGATCATCCCCACGACCCAGGAAGATGTACGCCTGCTGATCGTGCGTGCCACCGATGTGCCGACCTACGTCGAGCATGGCGCCGCCGACCTGGGTGTCGCCGGTAAAGACGTGCTGATGGAATACGGCGGCCAGGGCCTGTACGAGCCACTGGACCTGCAAATTGCCCAGTGCAAACTGATGACGGCCGGCAAGGTCGGCGCAGTCGAGCCCAAGGGCCGTCTGCGTATCGCCACTAAATTCGTCAACGTTGCCAAGCGTTACTACGCCGAACAGGGCCGCCAGGTCGACATCATCAAGCTTTACGGTTCGATGGAACTGGCGCCGCTGATCGGCCTGGCCGACAAGATCATCGACGTGGTCGACACGGGTAACACGCTGCGGGCCAACGGTCTGGAGCCACAGGACTTCATTGCTGCCATCAGCTCCCGGCTGATCGTCAACAAAGCTTCGATGAAAATGCAACACGCCCGTATTCAGGCGTTGATCGACACCCTGCGCAAGGCAGTGGAGTCTCGACACCGCGGCTGATTCACCTGCGCGACCTTGAGTCGCGCCCGTCTATCCGCCTCATAGCCAGAATTCTCAGGTGCCCAAGCGGAAACGACTGCTAAGTTAGGGCGCCTGAGTTTTTGCCAATCCTATGAGGCTCTCGCTATGACCGCACCGACTGCAATTCGCCGACTCAACGCTGCTGACCCGGATTTCGCACATCATCTGGATCATCTGCTGAGCTGGGAAAGTGTGTCTGACGACTCGGTCAATCAGCGGGTGCTGGACATCATCAAGGCCGTGCGCGAGCGTGGCGATGCCGCGCTGGTGGAATTCACCCGTCAATTCGACGGGCTCGATGTCGCGTCAATGGCCGACCTGATCCTGCCGCGCGAACGCCTGGAACTGGCGCTCACGCGCATCACGGTAGCGCAGCGCGAAGCCCTGGAAAAAGCTGCGGCCCGGGTGCGCAGCTACCACGAAAAGCAGAAACAGGACTCCTGGACTTACACCGAGGCCGACGGCACGGTGCTGGGTCAGAAGGTCACGCCGCTGGACCGTGCCGGCCTGTATGTGCCGGGCGGCAAGGCGTCGTACCCGTCGTCAGTATTGATGAACGCCATTCCGGCCAAGGTTGCCGGTGTGACCGAAGTGGTCATGGTGGTGCCGACTCCGCGTGGCGAGATCAATGAGCTGGTGCTGGCCGCCGCCTGCATCTCCGGCGTCGACCGCGTGTTCACCATTGGCGGTGCACAAGCTGTCGCCGCGCTGGCCTACGGCACCGAAAGCGTGCCGAAGGTCGACAAAGTGGTGGGGCCGGGCAACATCTATGTCGCCACCGCCAAGCGCCACGTGTTTGGTCAGGTCGGTATCGACATGATCGCCGGCCCGTCCGAGATCCTCGTGGTGTGCGACGGTCAGACCGATCCGGACTGGATCGCCATGGACCTGTTCTCCCAGGCCGAGCACGATGAAGACGCCCAGGCGATCCTGGTCAGCCCCGACGCCGATTTCCTCGACAAAGTGGCCGACAGCATCGCCAGGCTGATGCCGACCATGGAGCGCGCGCAAATCATCGAAACCTCGATCAATGGTCGTGGTGCGCTGATCCAGGTTCGCGATATGGCCCAGGCCATCGAAGTGGCCAACCGCATCGCGCCGGAGCATCTGGAGTTGTCGGTGGCCGATCCGCAAGCCTGGCTGCCGCAGATCCGCCACGCCGGTGCGATCTTCATGGGTCGTCACACCTCCGAAGCCTTGGGCGACTATTGCGCGGGCCCGAACCACGTGTTGCCGACTTCCGGCACCGCGCGGTTCTCCTCGCCGCTGGGTGTTTACGACTTCCAGAAGCGCTCGTCGATCATCTTCTGCTCCGAGCAGGGGGCGTCCGAGCTGGGCAAAACCGCTTCCGTGCTGGCCCGTGGCGAGTCACTGACCGCTCACGCCCGCAGTGCCGAATACCGTATCGTTGACGAACAAAAGGGAAACTGAGCATGAGTAAATTCTGGAGCCCGTTCGTCAAGAATCTGGTGCCTTACGTACCGGGCGAGCAGCCGAAACTGGCAAAACTGGTGAAGCTCAACACCAACGAAAACCCGTACGGCCCATCGCCCAAGGCACTGGCCGCCATGCAGGCCGAGCTGAACGACAACCTGCGTTTGTACCCGGATCCGAACAGCGATCTGCTCAAGAATGCGGTCGCCAGGTATTACGGCGTGCAGAGCAATCAGGTGTTCCTCGGCAACGGGTCCGATGAAGTCCTGGCGCACATTTTCCACGGCCTGTTGCAGCACGATCAGCCGCTGCTGTTCCCGGATATCAGCTACAGCTTCTATCCGGTCTACTGCGGTCTGTACGGCATCCGGTTTGATGCGGTGCCGCTGGACGCGCACTTCCGGATCGACCCGGCGGACTACGCCAAGCCGAATGGCGGGATCATTTTCCCCAACCCGAATGCGCCGACCGGTTGCCTGCTGGCCCTCGACGCCATCGAGCAAATCCTCAAGGCCAGCCCGGATTCGGTGGTCGTGGTGGATGAGGCTTACATCGACTTCGGCGGAGAAACCGCGATCAGTCTGGTGGACCGTTATCCGAACCTGCTGGTGACTCAGACGCTGTCCAAGTCCCGTTCTCTGGCGGGTCTGCGGGTAGGTTTGGCGGTGGGGCATCCTGACCTCATCGAGGCGCTGGAGCGGATCAAGAACAGCTTCAACTCCTATCCGCTGGATCGGATGGCGAATGTCGGTGCGGCGGCCGCGTTTGAAGATCGTGAGTACTTCGACAAGACTTGCCGATTGGTCATCGAGAGTCGCGAGCAGTTGATTGCACAGCTGCAGGCCAAGGGTTTCGAAGTATTGCCGTCGGCAGCGAACTTCATTTTCGCCCGTCACCCGCAGCACGATGCGGCGGGGCTGGCGGCGAAGTTGCGTGAGCAAGGCGTGATCGTCCGGCACTTCAAGCAGGAGCGGATTGCTCAGTTCCTGCGGATTTCCATCGGTACGCCTGAGCAGAACCAGGCGCTGATCGACGGTTTAGGCGATCTGTAAACCATCCCCGATCCTGTGGGAGCGAGCTCGCTCCCACAGTGTTTAGTGTTGTTTTGACTTACTCGTGATGCGGTTCGCCCAGGAATGTCAGCGAACTGAACAATCCACGACTGCTCACGTCAGCGCTGTCTTTCACCGGCACTTCCACCTGAGCCGAAATCACATTCAGCCCTTCATTGCGCACCAGCACTTGCGCCCGGCCGTCCGCGTCGGTTTCGGTGCTCAAGGTGTTCGGCGCATTGCGATAGTCACCCACCAACTTCACGCCCGCCGCCGGTTTGCCATCCAGTAGCACACGCACCGGCAGCGAATTGCCCGGCCCCACGGTCAGCGGATCGACCTCCGGCAAAATCAGCAACTTCAGCTGATCAAGCCTGGGCAACCTGGCGGCCGACTGATAAATCGCCAGGCTGTACTTGAACGTCTGTGTCGACTCGATCGCGCCCGGTACTTTACTGCGCCCCTCGTTGACCCACTTCTTGTCGGCGGTCTGCGACCACATGCCATTGTCCAGTGCCACGGCGATCACCGCGGGCGGTTTCAGCGGTTGCAGGCGCGCGTGATCAGGCAGGCGCTGGACGGTCACCGGAATCATTTTCCCGCTGATGTCATACGCCCAGGCGCCGCTGATTTTCTGCGCCTTGAAGGCATTGTCCTCGGCGCCGTGGCCGTAAATCACTTCGATGTTGCCGCGACGCTGTTCAGTCCAGAGACCATGGGCCGAGACCTCATGGGTGAACAATAGACCGAGCAGGGCCAGGGATTTGAGAGAGGGCATGGAGATGTCCTTTTATAGAGTGAGTGTCAGGCTGACGGTGAAATTGCGCGGCTCGCCGGGGTTGACCCAGTAATGGCTGTAGGAACGCTCGAAGTATTTCTCGTCGAAAACGTTGTTGAGGTTCAGGCCCACAGTGACGTTGTCGCTGGCCTTGTAATGGGCCAGCAGGTCAACCGTGTGATAAGCCGGCAATTCGAAGTCGCTGCCGGCTTCGCCCGAGCGGTCGCCGACATAGGTGAAGGCCGCACCGACATCGGATCCGCGCAAGCGACCGTCCTGAAACGCATAAACCCCCAGCAAACTGCCGCTGTGTTTGGCGACGCCGAGAATTCGGCTGCCGGTTGGAATGACCTTGTCGCCCTCGGTGACTTCAGCATCGATGTAGGCAAAGGCGCCGATCACCCGTACGGCATCGGTGACTTGCCCGGCGACTTGCAGATCGAAACCCTGGCTGCGGGCCTTGCCCATGGCGCGGCTGGTGTCGGTGCCCGGGTCGAGGGCGAGGACGTTTTTCTTTTCGATATGGAAGGCGGCGAGGGTGCTGCTCAAACGGTCGTCGAACAGCTCGCTCTTGATCCCGATTTCATAGCCAACACCTTCTTCCGGATCAAAGGATCTGCCGGCGGCGTCCAGGCCATTGTTCGGTTTGAACGAAGTGGAGGCGTTGGCGAACAGGCCGATTTCGGGTGTCAGCTGATACAGCAGTCCGGCCCGTTGCGTAAGGGCGTCGTGGTGCTGGCGGCTGGTGGAGTTGCGCGTGTGATCGTCGATGCTTTGCTCGAACCGTTCGAGACGCGCACCGAGCATGCCTCGCAACGTGTCAGTGAAGAGGATCTGATCCTGCAGGTTCAGGGCGCGGCTTTCGACGTGTTCGAAGAAGTCAGTGCCGGAACGTACGCCGCCTGGTTTCGGCTGGCCATAGAGCGGTTGGTCAATGTCGATGGCGTAGGGGCTGCCGGCGATGGTCGTCACGCGCTCGTTCTTGCGGTAGTTCTCGTATTCACTGCCGATCAGTAGTTCGTGCTGCCACGGGCCGGTGTCGAATAATCCGCGCAGTTCGAGTTGGGTAATGCTGTCGTGCCAATCGTTGTCCCGCTCGCGGTAGCGTCGGTTGACGGTGTGGCCATCGGCATTCAAGGCGCGCGCTTCCGAGGCGAAGCCCCAGAGTTTGCCTTGCTTGTAGTGACTGGCCAGGCGCAGTTTCCAGGTGTCGTTCAGGTGATGTTCGAGCGCGGCTTGCAGCAGGTTGTTGTGGTTGTCGGTGTCGCCATCGTTGGGTTCGCCGAGGAAGGTCGAACGAGACACGCCACTCCACGCGTTGTTCGGCGCGACGATGCCGCGGTCGAATGTGGAGCGGTGGCGCATGAACTCGCTTTCCACCAGCAGCGTCGTGTCGGGATTGAGTTGCCAACTGAAGGAGGGCGCGACGAACACCCGCTCACGATCAACGTGATCGCGAAAGCTCTGGCCGTCCTCGACGGCCAGGTTTACCCGCGACAACACGTTGCCGTCCTCATCCAGTGGGGTGTTGACGTCCAGCGCGGTGCGGTAGCGATCCCAACTGCCAGCGCTGGTTTGCAGGGTGGCGAAGGCTTCGGGTCGGGGTTTTTTGGTGACGATATTCACCGTGCCGCCCGGATCGCCCCGACCGTAAAGACTGGCAGCAGGGCCTTTGAGCACTTCGATGCGTTCGATACTCGCCACGTCCGGCGTGCTCGGGTAGCCGCGATTGGCGCTGAATCCGTCCTTGTAGAATTCCGAGGTGGTGAAGCCACGCACGCTGTATTCGTAGAGCGTCAGGCCGCCGAAGTTGTTCTGTTTCGACACGCCGCCCGCGAAGTCCAGTGCACGCTCGACGCTGATGCTGCCCAAGTCGTTGAGCACACTGACGGGAATCACGCTGATCGATTGCGGGATGTCGCGAATGGCGGTGTCGGTTTTGGTTGCGCTGGAAGAGCGGGTGGCGCGGTAGCCATCGACCGGGCCGGTGGCGGATTCGTAATCTGAAGTGACGCTGATTGCGTCCAGTTCGAGGGTTCGCGGTTCTTCGGCGAAGACCGGATTCCCCAGCAGCCCGAGGGCAAGACTGGCCATGGAGGCCTTTGTTCGAGACGACATGTTATGTTGTTCCAATTCCTAGAATTGAAACAATATAACATGTCTAATGAGAATGTCTGCCAATGGCCCGAAATGCTCGGGCCGGGTTTAGTTTTCTTCTTTTTCCTTCACCGGAGCCGGCGGCGGACGCAAGCCGATTTCCGCGGTGAGCTTGAGCTCCTTGCCGTTGCGCATCACTTGAACAGTGACCTTGTCAGTCGGTTTGATCCGCGCGACCTGATTCATCGAGCGACGGCCATCACCGGCCGGTTCGCCGTCGATGCTGAGGATCACATCGCCCAACTGCAGGCCGGCCTTCTGCGCCGGGCCGTCGCGGAAAATCCCGGCGACGACGATGCCCGGACGTCCAGAAAGACCGAAGGACTCCGCCAGTTCCTGGGTCAATGGCTGCACTTCAATACCCAACCAGCCGCGAATCACCTGGCCGTGCTCGATGATCGACTTCATCACTTCCATTGCCAGTTTGATCGGGATCGCGAAGCCGATGCCCTGGGAGCCACCTGACTTGGAAAAAATCGCCGTGTTGATACCGGTCAGGTTGCCGTTGGCATCCACCAGTGCACCACCGGAGTTGCCGGGGTTGATCGCGGCGTCGGTCTGGATGAAGTCTTCGTAGTTGTTCAGGCCCAACTGGTTACGCCCGGTCGCACTGATGATACCCATGGTCACGGTCTGGCCGACACCGAACGGGTTGCCGATGGCCAGGGCCACATCGCCGATGCGGATGTTGTCGGAACGGCCGACGGTGATCGCCGGCAAGTTCTTCAAATCGATCTTCAGCACCGCGAGGTCGGTCTCCGGGTCGCTGCCGATCACCCGGGCCAGGGTTTCGCGCCCGTCCTTGAGCGCGACCACTATCTGGTCGGCACCGCTGGTCACGTGGTTGTTGGTCAGGATGTAGCCTTCCGGACTCATGATCACGCCCGAACCGAGGCTCGACTCCATGCGTTTCTGCTTGGGCGAGTTATCGCCGAAGAAACGGCGGAACTGCGGATCTTCGAACAACGGGTGGTTGGGTTTGTTGATGACTTTGGTGGTGTACAGGTTCACCACGGATGGCGCGGCCGTAGTCACCGCGTCAGCATAGGACACCGGACCTTGCTGCATGCTGGTGGTCTGCGGGGCTTGCTGCAGATTGACGTCGAGGCTTGGCAGCCCGACCCACTGCGGGTAACGCTGGATTATCAACAGAGCGACAAGCACGCCGGCCAGTAGCGGCCAGCCGGAAAAACGCAGCGCCTTGAGCATTAAGCACGTCCTGAGAGGGTTGCAGGCGGTATCGGACCGCCCATAATGACGCGCATTATACGAGGCCGCGCGTGCCTCTGAACGGGATATTTAGGAGTCTTTCATGGCCGTCGCCCTGAGCACCCTGGTCGAAGAAGCCGACCGTTACCTCAGCAGTTCGAAAATTGCCGATTACTGCCCCAACGGCCTGCAGGTCGAAGGCCGGCCGCAAGTGATGCGCATTGTCAGTGGCGTCACCGCCAGCCAGGCGTTGCTCGATGCCGCCGTGGAAGCCAACGCCGACCTGGTGCTGGTGCACCATGGCTATTTCTGGAAGGGCGAAAACCCGTGCATCACCGGCATGAAGCAGCGTCGCCTGAAGACATTGCTCAAGCACGATATCAGCCTGCTGTCCTATCACCTGCCGCTGGATCTGCACCCGGATGTCGGTAACAACGTGCAGTTGGCCCGGCAGCTCGACATCACCGTCGAAGGCCCGCTGGACCCGGACAACCTGAAGATTGTCGGTCTGGTCGGTTCGTTGAGTGAGCCGATGATGCCTCGGGATTTTGCCCGCCGGGTCCAGGAAGTCATGGGCCGCGAGCCCTTGCTGGTCGAGGGCAGCAAGATGATTCGTCGGGTCGGCTGGTGCACGGGGGGCGGTCAGGGCTACATCGATCAGGCCATTCTGGCGGGTGTCGACCTGTACCTGAGCGGCGAGGCTTCCGAGCAAACGTTCCACAGCGCGCGGGAAAACGACATCAGCTTCATCGCCGCCGGCCACCACGCCACCGAGCGTTATGGCGTTCAGGCGCTGGGGGATTACCTGGCGCGACGCTTTGCCCTCGAACACATCTTCATCGATTGCCCGAACCCAATCTGACAAAACGCTGTCCCTGTAGGAGCGAGCCTGCTCGCGATGAACCCGAGAACGCCGCGGGGTGTCAGGCCCCCAGCGTTATCGTTGACGAACATCGCGAGCCGGCTCGCTCCTGCAGGGGGCGGGTTCTGCCCAAACGAGGGGGCATATTCATATGCTCTTTCGTTCTAGTTGGCGTCCTGATTAGAAGTGGGCGCTGTGCTAGGATTCCTCGCTCGAACACGGCCCGCTGGCCGTTCATAAGAAAGCTTTCGTGAGTAGCCATGGTCGACAAACTGACGCATCTGAAACAGCTGGAGGCGGAAAGCATCCACATCATCCGCGAGGTGGCCGCCGAGTTCGATAACCCGGTGATGCTGTACTCCATCGGTAAAGACTCCGCCGTGATGCTGCACCTGGCACGCAAGGCGTTTTTCCCTGGCAAGCTGCCGTTTCCGGTGATGCATGTCGACACCCGCTGGAAATTCCAGGAGATGTACGCCTTCCGCGACAAAATGGTCGCCGAGCTGGGTCTCGACCTGATCACCCATGTGAACCCGGACGGCGTGGCGCAAGGCATCAACCCGTTTACCCACGGCAGTGCCAAGCACACCGACATCATGAAGACCGAAGGCCTGAAGCAGGCATTGGACAAATATGGTTTCGACGCCGCTTTCGGTGGTGCCCGTCGCGATGAAGAGAAATCCCGCGCCAAGGAGCGCGTGTATTCGTTCCGCGACAGCAAGCACCGCTGGGATCCGAAAAACCAGCGCCCGGAGCTCTGGAACGTCTACAACGGCAAGGTCAACAAGGGCGAATCCATTCGTGTGTTCCCGTTGTCGAACTGGACTGAACTGGACATCTGGCAGTACATCTACCTTGAAGGCATCCCGATCGTCCCGCTGTACTTCGCCGCCGAGCGTGAAGTCATCGAGAAGAACGGCACGCTGATCATGATCGACGACGAGCGCATCCTCGAACACCTGAGCGATGAAGACAAAGCACGCATCGTCAAAAAGAAAGTGCGTTTCCGTACCCTTGGCTGCTACCCGTTGACGGGCGCGGTGGAGTCCGAGGCCGAAAGCCTCACGGACATCATTCAGGAAATGCTCCTGACGCGAACTTCCGAGCGCCAGGGCCGTGTCATCGACCACGATGGCGCCGGCTCGATGGAAGACAAGAAACGTCAAGGTTATTTCTAAGGGGCTGTCATGTCGCATCAATCTGATTTGATCAGCGAGGACATCCTCGCCTACTTGGGCCAGCACGAACGTAAAGAGCTGCTGCGCTTTCTGACCTGCGGTAACGTCGACGACGGCAAGAGCACCCTGATCGGGCGCCTGCTGCACGACTCCAAGATGATCTACGAAGATCACCTGGAAGCCATTACCCGCGACTCGAAAAAAGTCGGCACCACCGGCGAAGACATCGACCTGGCGTTGCTGGTCGACGGCCTGCAGGCCGAGCGTGAGCAAGGCATCACCATCGATGTCGCGTACCGCTATTTCTCCACCGCCAAGCGCAAGTTCATCATCGCCGATACCCCTGGCCATGAGCAGTACACCCGCAACATGGCCACCGGTGCATCCACCTGTGACCTGGCGATCATCCTGGTCGACGCCCGTTACGGCGTGCAGACCCAGACCCGTCGCCACAGCTTCATTGCCTCGCTGTTGGGCATCAAGCACATCGTCGTCGCCATCAACAAGATGGACCTCAAGGACTTCGATCAGGGCGTGTTCGAGTCGATCAAGGCCGACTACCTGAAGTTCGCCGAAGGCTTGAAGATGAAGCCTACGAGCATGCACTTCGTGCCGATGTCTGCCCTCAAGGGCGACAACGTGGTGAACAAGTCCGAGCGCTCGCCGTGGTACACCGGCCAGTCGCTGATGGAAATTCTCGAGACCGTGGAAGTGGCGGGCGACCGCAACTTCACCGACCTGCGTTTCCCGGTGCAGTACGTCAACCGTCCGAACCTGAACTTCCGTGGTTTCGCCGGCACCCTGGCCAGTGGCATCGTCAAGAAAGGCGACGAAGTCGTGGTCCTGCCGTCGGGCAAGAGCAGCCGCGTGAAATCCATCGTCACCTTCGAGGGTGAGCTGGAGCACGCCGGTCCAGGTCAAGCGGTGACGCTGACCATGGAAGATGAAATCGACATCTCCCGCGGCGACCTGTTGGTCCACGCCGACAACGTGCCGCCGGTCACCGACAGCTTCGAAGCGATGCTGGTGTGGATGGCTGAAGAGCCGATGCTGCCGGGCAAGAAATACGACATCAAACGCGCCACCAGTTACGTGCCGGGCTCCATCGCCAGCATCGTCAACAAGGTCGACGTGAACACCCTCGAAGAAGGCCCGGCCAGCGCGTTGCAGCTGAACGAAATCGGTAAGGTCAAGATCGCGCTCGACGCGCCGATTGCCCTCGACGGTTACGACAGCAACCGCACCACCGGCGCGTTCATCATTATCGACCGCCTGACCAACGGCACCGTGGGCGCCGGCATGATCGTCGCCCAGCCTCTGGAACACGGCAGTGCCACGCACCACGGCAAACTGGCCCACGTCGCCACCGAAGAACGCGCCCAGCGCTTCGGCCAGCAACCGGCCACCGTGTTGTTCAGCGGCTTGTCGGGCGCAGGCAAGAGCACCCTGGCATATGCCGTAGAGCGCAAGCTGTTCGACATGGGCCGTGCGGTATATGTGCTCGATGGCCAGAACCTGCGTCACGACCTGAACAAGGGGCTGCCACAGGATCGCGCCGGGCGTACCGAGAACTGGCGTCGTGCCGCGCACGTAGCGCGCCAGTTCAACGAAGCCGGTTTGCTGACCCTGGCGGCGTTCGTTGCGCCGAGCTCCGAAGGTCGTGAACAGGCCAAGGAACTGATCGGCAAAGAGCGTCTGCTGACGGTCTACGTCCAGGCTTCGCCAGCGGTCTGCGCCGAACGCGATCCACAAGGCCTGTACGCGGCGGGCGGCGATAACATCCCTGGCGAGTCCTTCCCGTACGACGTGCCGCTGGATGCCGATCTGGTGATCGACACCCAATCGTTGTCGCTGGAAGAAAGCGTCAAGCAAGTGCTGGATCTGCTGCGCAAGCGTGGTGCGATCTAAGCTCAAAGCAGCGGCAAGCTTCTAGCTTCAAGCTGCAAGAAAAAGCCCGCAGACAGGTAACTGTCTGCGGGCTTTTTTTGTGCTCGGAAAAACGCGTGAATGGCCAGCGTTGTTGGTGCTTGGGAAATGGACTACAGGGATATCGGAACTCGGTAAGTTACATTTGTTTGCATAGGGAGATATTGTTGTTAGCAGATATGAGGTTGATATCTGTTTCGGTTTTTTTTGGGGGGGGGCGAAAAGAAAATACAAAGCGCAGGGTTTTTGAATTTTAAGCGCTCTGAAATATTAAAGTTTAAAGATTTGGATTTCTCGGTGAGAAAAATCTGAGTTTCGAGCGGTGCCAATCCCTGTCAGGTGTGAGTGTTAAATGTTGTTTTTGATAGGCGTCTGGAGGTACGTGTGCCTGCAAAGAATTTATATGCCAATCCTGGATATGTTACTGGGGTCGGAGAGAATGTTTCCTTACTATTTTTGTTTTTTGTTCTGGTTTTGGTCTCGGTTCTTGTATATGGAAAAATACAGGAAATCCCTCCCTTGCCGGAAAGGCTGGTTAGGGAGAGTGCTTATTTGTATAAAGATGTTTCGCACTCAAGGAATGATTCATTTTTATATTTGAGGGTCGGGCTGAATGATGATGCCTATAACTACATTATTGAAGCTTCTGCTAGTGACATTCAGAACTTGGATTTGAGGAAGGGGCAAAAATTATGGGTTGCTGTAGATTCAGATCGGGCTAAACGGTTTGTTTGGTGGGTCTATGATGTTGATACCCATCTGTTGGTCAGTCGTGAGGATATATTGAGTTGGATAAAGCGTAGTAACAATGAGTGCTATTTTTTATTGGTGTGGTTGTCAGTTTTGTCATCATGCTTTCTGTTTGTTATTTTTCGAAATGGAATTTGGAACAGGGTTGTAGCGAAAAGGAGAGTGCATGAAAATCGAACGGATTGATAATGGAATATACGTGATTTATGACTTTCTGACGGAAAGCGAAGAAGTCGCCATAAACCTTTTGCTCAAGGGGGTTGTCTGGAGATAAAGCTGGCCAAATTATGAAGAGCTGCTCTTTGTCAGGCCCTGCTGGCACGTGTTCATCTCGGTGTTTTGTCTAGTTTCGAAAAATACAAAGCTCTGGAGCTTTGCGTTTAAGCGATCTGAGGTATTTCACTTAAAAAAGTCGGGCTATTCGGTGCGCAAGATTTGAGATTCGAACGATTCCGAGCTCAGTCAGGTGTTGAATCCTTAATGTGATTTTCGATTGACGTTCTGGGAGTGCGTGTGCCTGCAAAGAATTTATATATCCCTCCTGAATATATTGCCGGGGTCGGTGAGATTGTTTTTTTAGTGTTTTTGTTTGTTGGTTTTGTTGTTGCTTCGGTCCCAATGTATGGAAAAGTACGGGAGATCCCTCCCTTGCCGGAACGGCTGGTTATGGAAAGTGCTTATTTGTATAGAGATGTTTTTCAGTCAAGAGCTACTTCATCTTTATATTTGAGGGTCGGGCTGGATGAGGATGCCTATAACTACATTATTGAAGCTTCTGCGAGTGACATTCAGCACCTGAATTTGAGGAAGGGGAAAAAATTGTGGGTTGCTGTGGATTCAGATCGGACTAAACGGTTTGTTTGGTGGGTCTATGATGTTGATACCAATTTGTTGATCGGCCGTAAAGATATATTGCTTTGGGTAAGGTCAAATAACATTGGGTGTTATTTTGTGCTGGCTGGTTGGTCAATTATATTGTCTTACTTGCTGTTTGTAATTGCTCGGAATGGAATTTGGAACAGGGTCGCTGCGAAAAGGAGAACGCATGAAACTCGAGAGAATTGATAATGGAATATATGTTATTGATGACTTTCTGATGGAAAGCGAAGAAGTCGCTATAAATCTTTTGCTCAAGGGGGCTGTCTGGAGATACAACTGGCCAAATTATGAAGAGTTGCCCTTCGTCAGGCCTTGCTGGCACGTGTTCATTGCGGGTAAAGGTCGCCCTGAGCGGCAGTCCTGCCTGGAAGAATTGAACGGCAATGAATCATGGCGTTTTCTGGTTGGTTTCTGGGAGCGATTTTCAGATCTACATGATTTCAATATGACGTTGTTAGGTGTTTACGCAAACGGACAGACGTTCGGGCAAGACACCATTATTCATCGTGATAACAAAATCCATCCGGGATTGACTGTTATCGTTTTCTGCAACGAGCACTGGCCCACGTCCTGGGGAGGAGAGCTCGTTTTCTATGATGATGCGAAAGAAAATGTCATTAAGGCTGTACTTCCAAAATCTCGTCGTGTGGTGGTTTTCGATGGGCGAATTCCACATGCGGCGAGATCACCTTCCGTCAAGTGTGATCAGGTAAGAATGACACTTGCGTTTAAAACTGTGATCAAGGAGTAATATATGGCTGGGAAAGCCGAGATAATTGTAGGTGTAGTGAACGATGGCGTAACTGTCGGCTCGGGTGCGACTGCGGTGGCAGACCAGTTTTTAGTGAATGGGGCTGGAATGGTGTTGGTGAGCCAAACGGCACAAACCGGTGCTGTAATAGCGAGCGTGATGTCAGTCACCAAGCTGGCAGGACCTTATGTGCCGATTGTGAGCATGCCAGCCAATATAGTCGCTGGTACTATTACTTTCCTAAAAATTGGAGTGGATGTTAGAGATGGTAATGGAATTAACAAGGGTGATGCTCTTAACCTCGTAGGTAATGTCGCTGGTGTACTCGGAACTATGGCTATTTTAGTAGCTTCACCATCGCTGATTATTGCCAGTATGAGTGTCTCGATTCTTGTTGGTGGGTATTCAATCTATAAATCGCAAGCGCTCGAAAACATAGTGACAAATGCTGCGAATTTCTTTAATGGTAGTGCTGCGGATAACTACCTTGATTACGTCTGTGCACCCGACATGAAGATAGTGCACAAGGAAACTCTGAGGGCGGCGTACGGTAATCAGATGCTTTCTTGTAATTGGTTTTCTGCAACCGGCGAATTTTTGCCTTCTGCGATAGCTGTATTCAACGAAAATATCGGGGGAGGGGGATCTTATGCTCCTGCGCCTTTTGTTCCTCCACCACCGCCGCCTGAAAATATCGCAACAGTAACGATCGGGCCACTTGAAATAGGTGGTAACCCTGATGATACCGGTGACGAATATGGGTGCTGTACAAGCGGTAGTGATGGTTATATTTAACAGGCCGCACTGTAAGGCTAGTGGTGTTTAAGCAAACAATCCTTGGTTTTGGATAAAAGCGCGATTGAGTGCGAGTCGATTCAAGTTCGCGTCATGCTGGGGCGTGCAGCTCATTACTTATAGAGGCCAGCCTATCCGTTTATCAAGTTCTTGCCATGCAGGCAGTGAGTATTAGCCCGTAATGAAAAACCCGCCGATGAGTGATCATCGGCGGTTTTTTTTCAGATTGATTCGATCAAATGTGGGAGCGAGCCTGCTCGCGAATACGGTGTGTCATTCAACATTGATGTAGGCTGATCCGCCGCATTCGCGAGCAGGCTCGCTCCCACAGGGGATCAGCGTTTGTCTGGATATTCCCGATGCATCTGCCCCAGCAACGCATCCTTGTCTTCCCAAAGCTGATTGATCCAGCCCTGAAACTGCAGGCGGTACTCGCCGTCCTGGTCGTAGTTCTTGCCGATGAACTGCGGCGGAATTTTCAGCTCTTCAAAGTGCACCACCACATCCGCAATATTTCCGCACAGCAAATCCCAGAAACCAGGTCGTCCGGCTGGGTAGTGGATGGTCACGTTGACGATGGACTCCAACTGCTCGCCCATGGCATCCAGCACAAAGGCAATGCCGCCGGCCTTGGGTTTGAGCAGGTATTTAAAGGGTGATTGCTGTTGGGCATGCTTGCCTTCGGTGAAGCGTGTGCCTTCGACGAAGTTGAAAATCCCCACCGGATTATTGCGGAACTTTGCGCAGGTGTTGCGGGTGGTTTCCAGGTCTTTGCCCTTCTTTTCCGGATGTTTCTCCAGATAGGCCTTGGAGTAGCGCTTCATGAACGGGAAGCCCAGCGCCCACCACGCCAGGCCGATCACCGGGACCCAGATCAGTTCTTGCTTGAGAAAGAACTTCAGTGGCTGGATACGGCGGTTGAGCACGTATTGCAGCACCAGGATGTCGACCCAGCTCTGGTGATTGCTGGTGATCAGGTACGAATGCCGGTAGTCCAGGCCTTGCAGGCCGCTGGTGTGCCAGCGGGTACGACGGACCAGGTTCATCCAGCCTTTGTTGATGCTGATCCAGGCTTCGTGGGTATGACTCATCAACCATCCGGCGATGCGCTGGGTGAAGGCGAACGGCAGGACCTTGATCAGCGCCACGCAGAACAGGAATGAGCACAGCAGGATGGTATTGAGTGCCAACAGCAACGAAGCAATGACACCGCGCACGGCGGCAGGTAGAAAAACCAGCATTTAAACGTCCATAGGTCGGTTGGCTGCCTGGATCGCGGTCAACGCGATGGTGTAGACGATGTCGTCGACTTGCGCACCGCGCGGCAAGTCATTCACCGGTTTGCGCAGGCCTTGCAGCATCGGGCCGAGGCTGACGCAGTCGGCGCTGCGCTGCACGGCTTTGTGAGTGGTGTTGCCGGTATTCAGATCGGGGAACACGAACACCGTGGCGCGTCCGGCCACCTGACTGTTCGGTGCCAGTTGCCGGGCCACGGTTTCGTTGGCGGCGGCATCGTATTGCAACGGGCCGTCGATCAACAGCGAGTTCTGTTGCTCATGGGCGAGCAGCGTAGCCTCGCGCACCTTCTCGACCTCTTCGCCGCTGGCCGATTCACCGCTGGAGTAACTGATCATCGCCACACGGGGAGTGATGCCGAACGCTGCCGCCGAATCGGCGCTTTGCAGGGCGATCTCGGCCAGTTCGCTGGCGCTCGGGTGCGGGTTCATCACGCAGTCGCCGTAGACCAGCACCTCTTCCGGAAACAGCATGAAGAACACCGACGAGACCAACGTGCAGCCCGGCGCCGTTTTGATCAGTTGCAGGGCCGGGCGAATGGTGTTGGCGGTGGAGTGGATGACGCCCGACACGAGGCCATCGACCTCGTCCAGCGCCAGCATCATGGTGCCGATCACCACGGTGTCTTCCAGTTGCTGCTCGGCCATGGGCGCGTTGAGGCTTTTGCTTTTGCGCAGGGCAACCATCGGTTCGACATAGCGCTCGCGGATCAGGTCCGGGTCGAGGATTTCCAGCCCCGGTGGCAGCTCGATGCCTTGGGCGCGCGCAACGGCCTCGACGTCTGCCGGTTTGGCCAGCAACACGCAACGGGCAATGCCCCGGGCCTGACAGATCGCTGCGGCCTGCACGGTCAACGGCTCGCTGCCTTCGGGCAGGACGATGCGCTTGTTGGCGTTCTGCGCACGCTGAATCAGTTGATAGCGGAACACGGCCGGCGACAGGCGCATTTCCCGCGGTGTGCCACAACGCTGGTGCAGCCAGTTGGCGTCGAGGTGGCTGGCGACGAAATCGGTAATGATTTCCGCGCGCTCGCGGTCGTCGATCGGGATTTCCTTGTTCAGGCCGTTCAACTGGTTGGCGGTGTCATAGGAGCCGGTGCTCACCGACAACACCGGCAAACCGGCCTGCAAGGCGCCACGGCAGAGGTCCATGATCCGTGGGTCGGGCAGGGTGTCGCTGGTCAGCAACAGGCCGGCCAGCGGTACGCCATTCATGGCGGCGAGGCTGACGGCGAGGATGATGTCGTCGCGATCGCCCGGGGTCACCACCAGCACGCCCGGTTTGAGCAGCTCTACGGTGTTACGCATGGTGCGCGCGCAGATGATGATTTTGGACATGCGCCGGGTTTCGTAGTCGCCGGCGTTGAGCACCTGTGCGCCCATCAGGTCGGCGACGTCGCGGGTGCGCGGGGCGTTGAGTTCCGGCTGAAACGGAATGCAGCCCAGCAGGCGGAAGTCACCACTGCGCAACAGCGGCGAATGTTCCTTAAGGCGTGCGGCGAAGGCCTCCATGCTTTCGTCGGTCTTCACCTTGTTGAGGATCACGCCGAGGACTTTCGGGTCTTTCGGGCCGCCAAACAATTGCGCCTGCAACTCGACGCGACCGGACAGTTCGGTCAGCACTTCGTTTTCCGGCGCCGACACCAGGATCACCTCGGCGTCGAGGCTTTTGGCCAGGTGCAAGTTGACCCGTGCGGCATAGCTGGCGCTGCGGGTCGGGACCATGCCTTCGACAATCAGCACGTCCTTGCCGATGGCCGCTTGTTGATAAAGCGTGATGATTTCTTCGAGCAACTCGTCCAGCTGACCGTCGCCGAGCATGCGCTCGACATGGGCCAGGCCCAGTGGCTGTGGAGGTTTCAGGCCGTGGGTGCGGGCGATCAGTTCGGTGGAGCGCTCAGGCCCCGTGTCACCCGGATGCGGCTGAGCGATCGGTTTGAAAAAACCGACCTTGAGGCCGGCACGCTCAAGGGTGCGGACCAGCCCGAGGCTGATGGAGGTCAGACCCACACCAAAATCGGTGGGTGCGATAAAAAAAGTTTGCATGCGGATTCTCTGGAGGTGCATGGCAGTGGTGATCATCTATATCTGACGATCTACCGAAATTCAGTCGCCAAGGTTATCGCTAACCGAGCCTTGTGCGCACCAACCGCAATCGAAGGGCTGGCCTATTTTTTCATGGCGCCGTGCAGGGTCCGTGACCCAGGCGCGGGACTGCCAGGGCGGCTGGTGTCGCAGGTGCTGTGTGTGGCCGCAGGAAAGCTCGGCCACCCAGTGTCCGTCCTCGTCTTGATGAAAGCCGGTGATCGTCGCAATCCGTCTGTCCGGGTTGTGTTCGCTTTCGGGCGATTGCTTCGCTAAACTGGGTCTTTCATTATTCTTATGCAAAAGGTCTCGCCCCATGCTGATTGCCGCCAATAAGGCTGTCTCCATCGACTATACCCTGACCAACGACGCTGGTGAGGTCATCGACAGCTCAGCCGGCGGCGCGCCGCTGGTCTACCTGCAAGGCGCAGGTAACATCATTCCGGGCCTGGAAAAGGCACTGGAAGGCAAAGCAGTCGGCGACGAGCTGACCGTAGCCGTTGAACCTGAAGATGCCTATGGCGAGTACGCTGCCGAACTGGTCAGCACACTGAGCCGCAGCATGTTCGAAGGCGTGGATGAGCTGGAAGTGGGCATGCAGTTCCACGCTTCCGCTCCGGACGGCCAGATGCAGATCGTGACCATCCGCGATCTGGATGGCGACGACGTGACTGTCGACGGCAACCACCCGTTGGCCGGTCAGCGCCTGAATTTCCAGGTCAAGATCATCAATATCCGTGATGCCAGCCAGGAAGAAATCGCTCATGGTCACGTCCATGGCGAAGGTGGCCATCACCACTGATTTTCTGCGCTAAGCTTTCGATTACTGGAGAGGCGCCCCGAGGGCGCCTTTTTAGTCTGCGGCTGTCCCAGGCGACACCGATAAGTGGCTGTTTCGAGAAGAACACGGGAATCTGGAGTTCGTCATGAGTGCTTTTCACGACCTTAATTTGACAGCCCTTGATGGTCAGGCGCTACCTTTGGCGCCGTTCAAGGGGCACGTGGTGCTGGTGGTCAACGTTGCTTCCAAATGTGGCCTGACCCCACAGTACGCGGCGCTGGAGAATCTTTACCAGCAATACAAGGCCAAAGGCTTCAGCGTGTTGGGCTTGCCGTGCAACCAGTTTGCCGGACAGGAGCCAGGCACCGAGCAGGAAATCCAGGAGTTTTGCAGCCTCAACTATGGCGTGACTTTTCCGTTGTCCAGCAAACTGGAAGTCAACGGGCATGAACGTCATCAGCTGTACAAACTGTTGGCGGGCGAGGGCGCGGAGTTCCCGGGTGACATCACCTGGAACTTCGAAAAGTTCCTCCTGGGCAAAGACGGGCGTGTACTGGCGCGGTTCTCGCCACGTACGTCGCCGGACGATCCGAGCGTCATTCAGGCGATTGAAAAAGCCCTGAGCTGATTCCCCCCCTGTAGGAGCGAGCGGGCTCCGGGCGGCGTTCCGACGATGGACCTGAGAACGCCGCGGGGTGTCAGGTTTCCCGCGTTATCGTTCACGACAATCGCGAGCAGGCTCGCTCCTACAAGGTTATTCGTAACCTTTTGCTCCTTTATCACCCAAATCGATAGTGCTATCCAGCGCGTGCGGATCTCCATATTATCGCCGTCATAAAGTAATCCTTCGTGGAGCGTCCCCATGCCCGTCCAAGCCCTGTTCAAACCGTTCCACCTTGGCAACCTCGAACTGCCGACCCGCGTCGTCATGGCGCCGATGACCCGTTCGTTTTCCCCAGGCGGTGTACCCAATTCCAAAGTCATCGAATACTACCGTCGTCGTGCTGCCGCTGGCGTTGGCGTTGGCCTGATCATCACCGAAGGCACCACCGTCGGCCACAAGGCATCCAATGGCTACCCGAACGTCCCGCACTTCTACGGCGAAGCCGCCCTGGCAGGCTGGAAGAAAGTCGTAGACGCCGTCCACGCCGAAGGCGGCAAGATTGTTCCGCAATTGTGGCACGTGGGCAGCGTGCGTCGCATCGGCACCGAGCCTGACGCCAGCGTGCCGGGTTATGGCCCGTCGGAAAAAGTGAAGGACGGTCAGGTCGTTGTTCACGGCATGACCCAACAAGATATTCAGGACGTGATCGCCGCGTTCGCCCAGGCCGCCAAGGATGCCCAGAGCATCGGCATGGACGGCGTAGAGATCCATGGCGCCCACGGCTACCTCATCGACCAGTTCTTCTGGGAAGGCAGCAACCAGCGTACCGACGAATACGGCGGCAGCCTGGCCAATCGTTCGCGGTTCGCCATCGAATTGATCCAGGCGGTGCGTGCTGCGGTCGGCGAAGGTTTCCCGATCATCTTCCGTTTCTCTCAGTGGAAACAGCAGGATTACACCGCGCGCCTGGTGCAAACCCCGGAGGCGCTGGGCGAGTTCCTCAAGCCGTTGTCCGACGCCGGCGTGGATATCTTCCACTGCTCGACCCGCCGCTTCTGGGAGCCGGAGTTCGACGGCTCCGAATTGAACCTGGCGGGCTGGACCCGCAAGCTCACCGGCAAGCCAACCATCACCGTCGGTAGCGTCGGTCTGGATGGCGAGTTCCTGCAGTTCATGGTCAACACCGACAAGGTCGCGCAACCGGCCAGCCTGGAAAAACTGCTGGAGCGTTTGAACAACGACGAGTTCGACCTGGTAGCGGTCGGTCGTGCGCTGTTGGTCGATCCGGACTGGGCGCAGAAAGTTCGCGAAGGCCGTGAGCAGGACATTCTGCCGTTTAGCCGCGATGCGTTGATGACCTTGGTTTAAAGGCGTCTGTACCGGCCCATCGCGGGCAAGCCCGCTCCCACAGGTTTTGTGTACAACGCAAAACACTGTGGGAGCGGGCTTGCCCGCGATGGGGGCCTCAAAGTCAGTAAATGTTCAAGGGATTATCGACGCGTTCGACACCACCTGCTCCCTCACGCAAGCCCCCCGCAACTGCCCCTCGAACTGTTCGATAATCGACGCCCAGCCCTGGCGACTGGCATGCTGGCGTGCGTTGAGCCGAACGCAGCGCAAGGTTTCCCGCTCTTCCAGCAGCCACGCCGCCGCATCGCAGAACGCTTCTTCATCTCCCGGCATCGCCAGTACGCCGTTGTAGCCATGGCGAATATGCTGGGCTGCCGCCGCCTGATCGTAGGCCACGACCCCCAGCCCCGAGGCCAGCGCCTCAAGCACTACATTGCCAAAGGTTTCGGTCAGGCTCGGAAACAGGAATACATCCCCCGACGCATAGTGACAGGCCAGGGCTTCACCGCGCTGAGTGCCGCAGAAAATCGCCTCGGGCAATTCGTTTTGCAATTCCTGGCGCTGCGGACCATCGCCCACCACGATCAGCTTCAGGGTGCGCTGTGGATAACTGGCCTTGAGGGTGTCGAAGGTGCGCTTGAGCAATCCCAGGTTTTTTTCCTGGGCCAGGCGACCGACATGAATGACCGCGATGTCTTCTTCGGCCAATCCCCATTGCTCGCGCAGGGCGTTCAAGCGTTTTGAGGGGTGAAACAATTGACTGTCGACCCCTCGGGAAAGCAACGCCAGGCGCTCGAAGTGACGCCGTTCCAGCTCCATTCGCTGACTGACGCTGGGCACCAGGGTCATGGTCGAACGATTGTGGAACCAGCGCAGGTAGTGGGTCAGCACCCGCGTCAACAAGCCGAGCCCATATTGGTTGGAGTACTGCTGGAAATTGGTGTGAAAACCGCTGACCACCGATATCCCCAGGCGCCGTGCCGCTCGCAGTGCCGATAACCCCAATGGGCCTTCGGTGGCGATGTACAGCACATCCGGGCGATGGCGCTTCCAGCGGCGCAACAGCTTGTGCATTGACGACTGACCCCATTGCAAACCGGGATAGCCCGGCAGCGGCCAGCCCCGGCACAGCATCAATTCATCGTCGCTGCTCAGTTGCTGATCGCAGCCTTGGCGCGGCCGAATCAACTCCACCTGATGCCCGCGCGCGCGCAAACCGTCGCACAAGCGACCAAGGGTATTGGCCACGCCGTTGATTTCGGGAGGAAAGGTTTCGGTGATCAGGGTGATATGCAGAGCTGTCGTCATGACCTCAGTGTCGACTGAGGCCATGTCGGCGTTATGGCGTTTGCGTGATGGATTTGTGACCGTATCAGCGCTGGGTCACCAGGTTCTCGGCCCCGCGCTCACGCACCCAGAACAGCGTCGCCCCGGCCACGGCGGCCGGCATCATCAGGATGTTGACCACCGGAATCAGCAACGCCAGGTAGACGATGCCGCCGAAACTCATGCTCTGCCAGCGTTTCTGCCGCAACCAGGCGAGCATCTCGTTCCAGCCCAGCTTGTGGTTATCCGCCGGGTAGTCGATGTACTGGATCGCCATCATCCAGACCCCGAACAGCAGCCACAACGGCGCGGCGATGATGTTCACCACCGGGATGAACGAAAGAATGAACAGGCCGATCGCCCGGGGCAGGAAGTAACCGAGCTTGCGCATTTCCCGGCCCAGGGTGCGGGGGATCATGGCGATCAGCTCGCCCCAGCTGAAGGTCGGGAAGTCGTCAGTGCCACGCACCACCACTTCGACTTTTTCCGCCAGGAAGCCATTGAACGGTGCGGCGATGACGTTGGCGAGCATGGTGAAGGTGAAGAACACCATCAACACCACCAGCACGACGAACAGTGGCCACAGGACATAACTGAGGAAGCTCAGCCAGTCGGGCAGGGAAGGCATCAGTGTGTCGACCCATAGGCTGAACTGGTGACCAGCCAGATAGATCAATCCGACGAACAGCACCAGATTGATGACAAGTGGAAGCAATACAAAAAGACGAAGGCTGGGGCTGAGAACCAGTTTCAGGCCTTCGCGCAGGTATTGCGGGCCGGACAGAACAGGGGCGGGCATAACGTGCTCCGAGCAAAGGGAAAACGCGCCGACCTTACCGGCTTTGCCTGACGGGTGAAAGCGCGGTAGCGGCATCGACATTAACTGTAACAAAGGCGTCCTGATAATCACGCTGACGGGATAGAGACCACCTATGAGCTGGATTGTTAAACCGTATTTCCTTAATCTTCGCCCCCTCGATACGCTGCACCCATTCTTTTTACAGGACTGTCGAGTTCAAGCCTTCCCCAAGTGCTTTCAATGGTCCTTTTTTATTCCCGCCGGCAAACCGGCGATCCGCGCCAGGTGTTCCGGGCCGGTCAACAGGAGCAGGTCATGTCTGAAGTCCGTCATTCGCGAGTGATTATTCTCGGTTCCGGCCCTGCCGGTTACAGTGCCGCGGTCTATGCCGCCCGTGCCAACCTCAAGCCACTGCTGATCACCGGCATGCAGGCTGGCGGTCAACTGACCACCACCACCGAAGTCGACAACTGGCCGGGCGACGTTCACGGCCTGACCGGCCCGGCGCTGATGGAACGCATGAAAGAGCACGCCGAGCGCTTTGAAACCGAGATCGTTTTCGATCACATCAATGCCGTGGACTTCGCTGCCAAGCCTTACACCCTGACCGGCGACAGCGCGACCTACACCTGCGATGCGCTGATCATCGCCACCGGTGCGAGCGCGCGCTACCTGGGCCTGCCGTCGGAAGAAACGTTCATGGGCAAAGGCGTTTCGGCCTGCGCGACCTGCGACGGTTTCTTCTACCGCAACAAGCCAGTGGCTGTGGTGGGCGGTGGTAACACGGCGGTGGAAGAGGCGCTGTACCTGGCCAACATCGCCAGCACCGTGACCTTGATTCACCGTCGCGAAACCTTTCGCGCCGAGAAAATCCTGATCGACAAGCTCAACGCCCGCGTGGCCGAAGGCAAGATCATCCTGAAACTGAACGCCACCCTGGACGAAGTCCTGGGCGACAACATGGGCGTGACGGGTGCCCGTCTGAAGAACAACGACGGCAGCTTCGACGAAGTAAAGGTCGACGGCGTGTTCATCGCCATCGGCCATACCCCGAACACCTCGCTGTTCGAAGGTCAGCTGACGTTGAAAGATGGCTACCTGGTTGTGCAGGGCGGCCGTGATGGCAATGCCACGGCGACCAACATCGAAGGTATCTTCGCGGCCGGTGACGTGGCTGACCACGTCTACCGTCAGGCCATCACCTCGGCCGGCGCCGGTTGCATGGCGGCACTCGATGCCGAGCGTTACCTGGATAATCTGCAGAACGCTTGATTCTGCGATCGTAAAAAAACCGGCTTCGGCCGGTTTTTTTATTGCCTCGAAAAATCTCACTCCTGTAGGAGCGAGCACGCTCGCGAGGGTGGTCAACGATGACGCTGGCAACCTGACACCCCGCAGTGCCCTGTCGTCCATCGCGAGCAGGCTCGCTCCTACGGTGAAGGCAGGTGTTCAGACCAGTTTCTTCAGGCACGCTTCGAGAATATCCAACCCTTCCTCCAGCACCGCGGCCTCGGTGGTCAACGGTGCCAGCAGCCGAATGATGTGGCGTGATTTGCCGCTGGGCATCAGCAGCAACCCGGCGTCCCGCGCCAGGGCCAGCAGTTGCGTCAGTTGCGCGGCTGCCGGGGTGCCATCGGGTTTGATCATTTCGATACCGCGCATGGCACCAACGCCAGTCAGTCGACCCAGATACGGCGACAGCTTGTTCGCACACCAGGCTTCGTAGCGGCTGACGATCGCTTCTTCCTGTTGCGAGCCCCAGGCGTTCAGGTTGGCATCGGTCATTTCATCCAGCGTCGCCAGCGCGGCGGCACAGGCGATGGGATTGCCGGAGTAGGTGCCACCCAGCCCGCCCTTGGGCAAGTTGTCGAGCAGCAATTTACGCCCGACCACCGCACCCAGCGGCACGCCACCGGCGATGCTTTTGCCCAGCAGGATCAGATCGGGTTCGATGCCCAGTCGCGAGAACGCGAAGCGCTGGCCGGTACGGCCGAAACCGGACTGGATTTCATCGGCGATCAGCACAATGCCTTTCTCGTTGCAGAAACGCCGCAATGCCTGGGCAAACTCAACGTCCATCGCCAGGAAACCGCCTTCGCCCTGCACGGGTTCGACAATGAAACACGCCACGTCTTCGACGTCGATTTCGACGCTGAACAGCCGCTCCATCGCCTTCAGGGCCTCGGCGCAGGTGACGCCGTTATCCTGGCTCGGGAAGGGCAGGTGATACACCGGCCCTGGCAACACACCGACTTTCTGTTTGTAGGGTGCGACTTTGCCGTTGAGGTTGAGGGTGGCCAGCGTACGCCCGTGGAAGCCTCCATCGAAGGCGATCACGGCGCTGCGGCCGGTGGCGCCGCGCACGATCTTCAGGGCGTTTTCCGCCGCCTCGGCGCCGCTGTTGGTGAGCATTCCGCTGACAGGGTAATCCACCGGGATAAACGCGCTGAGGCGATCCATCAAGGCAATATAGGGTTCATGTTGCGCCGCGTTGAACGCGTAATGGGTCAGCCGGGTGGCCTGTTCGCGAATGGCTTCGACGATGCGCGGATGGCAATGGCCGAGATTGAGTACGCCGATGCCGCCGACGAAGTCGATGTAGCGTTTGCCATTGGTGTCCCAGACCTCGGCGTTTTTACCGTGGCTGAGGGTGACAGGGTGAACGATGTTGATCGACTGACTGATGCTTTCGCTGCTCATGAATGACCGGCTCGGAAGAAGGAGGACTTCCTTTATCTAAGCCGTGAGCAGCACTGGCGGGCAAACGAAATAAAGTGGCCGGGTCAATCTGAAAAGTCGGGATGTGCTTTGCGCGCCTTGAACGCTGACTTGTAGGAGCGAGCCCGATCGCGATGGTGGTCAACGATAACACTGGCAACCTGACACCCCGCGGTGCCCTGTCGTCCATCGCGAGCAGCCGAGCGTCGACCGGCTGCTCCTACAAGTTAAATCAGCGGCGGGTCAGGGGCTGTTGAGCGAACTTCACGCCAGCCAGGCCATGGACCATCAACGCACGGATATTGCCGTGGTCGCTGCCTTCAGGCGTGGCCAGCACCGAGCGGTAGTGTTCGCCGAACGCCAGCAGGGCTTCTTCGTCGCTCAAGCCTTCCAGCAATGCCAGGCCCAGCGTCTTGCATGAACCTTCGTTCTGTCCGGCGGCGTTTTCCACGCCACCGTTGTTGAACGCCTGTGGCTGGTAGTCGTAACCGGCGGCGATGAAGGCCAGGGTATCGGCAAAGGCGTGTTCGCCGCTTTTGAGGCTGGTGCGCAGGGTGTTCAAATCACTCATTGGGTTTTCCTTTGGCGAACGCCGCTTGTTGTTCGGCGCTGGCTTCTTGCTGAAATTGGGCTTTCCAGTCGGCGTACGGCATGCCGTAAACCACTTCGCGGGCTTCGTCGAGGCTCACCTCGATCTGGCGTTCGTCGGCAGCCGCCTTGTACCACTTGGACAGGCAGTTACGGCAAAAACCCGAGAGGTTCATCAGGTCGATGTTCTGTACGTCCTTGCGGCTGTCCAGGTGGGCCACCAGCCGGCGAAAGGCGGCGGCTTCGAGTTCCAGGCGTTGTTGATCGTTCATGGCGGGCTCTGTGAAATCCAGTCGTGGCGCGGGATGATAAAAGTCTGGCGGGCAATCCGCCAGACGCACTCAGCGACTCGCTGCAAGCGTGATCGACACCGACTCGGCGAATCGCAGGGCGTGGGGCTTGTCCACTTCGACCTCGGCGTACAGCACCGACTCATTGACCATGACCAGATCGAGAATCTCCTGGGTCAGGCGTTCGAGCAGCGCAAAGCGATTGCCCTCGACGTGGGCGATGATGGCCTTGGTGATGGTCCGGTAGTTCAGCGCGTGATCGATGTCATTGTCACGCACTGCTTCCCGGGCCTCGTAGAGGATGGTCAGGTTGATCAACACATCCTGTTTGTTGAGGATTTCATCCTCGTTGATGCCGATGAAGGTGCGCAGGCACAGGTCCTTGACCCGGATGCGTGCCATGCCTGGTTGAAGTTGTGGCATTACTACTTGCTCCGTCCAATCAATTGCAGGAACTCCTGGCGGGTGTTGCTCGACTCGCGGAAGGCGCCGAGCATCACCGAGGTGTTCATGGTCGAATTCTGTTTCTCGACGCCGCGCATCATCATGCACATGTGCCGGGCTTCGATGACCACCGCGACGCCGGCCGCGCCGGTTACTTGCTGCACCGCGTCGGCGATTTGCCGGGTGAGGTTTTCCTGGATCTGCAGGCGTCGGGCGAACATGTCCACCAGCCGCGCGATCTTCGACAGGCCCAGCACCTTGCCCGTGGGAATATAAGCCACATGCGCCTTGCCAATGAAGGGCAGCAGGTGATGTTCGCAAAGCGAGTACAGCTCGATGTTGTCGACGATGACCATTTCATCGTTGTCGGAAGCGAACAGCGCACCGTTGACGATTTCTTCGACACTCTGGTCGTAACCATGGCAGAGGTATCGCATGGCCTTGGCCGCGCGCACCGGCGTGTCGAGCAGACCTTCGCGGTCGGGATTCTCGCCGAGACCGATCAGGATTTCGCGGTAGCTCTGAGACAGAGCGTTCTGAGGCAGGGATAACGTCATGGAAAATCCTCGCGGGACACTTATTTGAGGTGCCTTCCGCCATTGACGGTCAGGGTCGTGCCGGTGACATAAGGGTTGTCGAGCAAATAGCGCAGGCTCTGATAGATCACTTCGCTGCCGGGTTCGATACCCAGTGCGGATTTGGCCAACGCCTTGGCGCGGTAGGCCGCGTCGTCATCAGGGTTGAACAGTAGCAGGGCCGGGGCGATTCCGTTGACCTTGATGCCCGGCGCGTATTTCGCGGCGAAGGACAGCGTCAGGCTGTCGAGCCCGGCTTTGCTGGCGCAGTAGCCGATGTGCCTGCTGCTGCCCTTGCGGGTCACGTCATCGCTGATGTGCACGATGTCGGCGGGGCTGGAGCGTTCGAGCAGCTCGGCGCAATGCAGGTTGATCAGGTAGGGCGCCAGCATGTGCACGCTGAACATGCGAGTGAAGGCTTCGGCTTCGGTCTCCGGGGTTTCGGCCAGCCATTCGGAGGCGTTATGCACGATCGCCCGCAGGCTCTCGGTATGGGTTTTCAGCTCGCTGATGAAGGCAAGGATTCCGCCCTCGGTGGCGAAATCGGCAAACAGCGCCGTCGCCCCCAGATCGCGCAGGGTTTGTACGCCGGGGCGTTCGCTGCGGTAGCTGAAAATCACGCGATGGCCGTCTTCGAGCAATCGCTGCGCGCAATGCAAGCCGACACGCTGGCCGGCGCCGGTGATGAGGATTGGGGCTGCGGAAGAGGTCATGAACGGCTCGCGTCGCGGTAAGAGCAAAACTATACCAGCGCATTGCAGCGTTCACCTATGCCCTCGGTAGGAGCAGCCGGTCGACGCTCGACTGCTCGCGAGGGTCGTGAACGATAACGCTGGGAGCCTGATACCCCGCAGCGTTCTCGGGTTCATCGCGAGCTGGCTCGCTCCTGCACCGGGAGATCAGCGGCTTTGAGGGCTTGGCTCGGCGGACAACCGGCGCACAGGCTTGCTATTGAGCCAACCCGCCAACAAGCGCGTCGACAGTGGAATGAAGAAGTAGACCATCAAGGGCGTCAGGCACAGCGTGCTGACAAATATGCGAGGCAGCAGGCTCATTTCACTCAGCAACGGCCCAACAACAAAGTTGAACAGCAGCGACACCGGAAAGAAAGCCAGCCAGATCGCCACTGCCTGTTTCCAGCGTGGCGGGCGTTGGCCTGCGGCGCCAAACCAGCCTTCGATGCCACTGACCCGATGTTCCATCGGATGGGCGAACAAGTCGCTACCGCGGGCGAGCCACGCCGTACGCGAGGCGGAGTGTTCCCAGGCGTGCAGGGTCTGCTCGTCGGCGAAGCGGAAAATAATCTGGAATTCATTATCGTCGGGCGGCGGAGCGAGCACGCCGGAGCCGAGATAACCGGGGAAGTCGGTGGCCAGTTGTTCGCCTTCGCGTAGCCAGGCGATCAGATCCTGATAACGCCCATCGGCAACGCGACGTGCAACCATCAGCGTGACGGGTGAGGTAGACATTGTGTATCTCCGTAAGGCTTTTGCGTCGATCCGGGTAGGAACTTCGCTGAACGCAGTGCCGGGGTGGTGGACTGCGTGTCGTGACAAGCAAGGATTATTCCGCATTCTACCTGTTTTCGTATTCGTTGTTTTTCGATCGCCCATGGCTTGAATGATCATGGGGCAGGGGGGTTAAAATGCGGCTCGAACTACACATGGACGTTGAGGCCCAGATGCCCGTACTTACTGATGGTGCTTCAGGCGTACCGCAGGCTGTATCTCTTGAGCAGGAAGAGCTCTTCCCCATTCGCGAAGTATCGCGCCTGACCGGCGTGAATCCCGTCACGCTACGTGCATGGGAGCGACGCTATGGTCTGATCGTGCCAACGCGCACCGAAAGTGGGCATCGCCTGTACTCGATGGCCGATATCGAGCGTGTCCGCAGCATCCTCGGCTGGATCGAACGCGGTGTCGCGGTCAGCAAGATCGGCAAGATACTGGCCAAGGCAGCGCCGCTTCAGGCGTTGTCGCACCTGATCCCCAACGACCTCGTACAAGCTGACTATGCGCAATGGCATCAGCAGCTTCAGGCCGCCGTCAGTGCTTTTGACGATGTGTTGCTGGAGCAGATATACGGACAGATCTTTTCCAGCTACAGCCAGCCGGTGGTGTTTCAGGACATCCTGCTCCCGCTCTGGACGCGGTTGCTGCAACGCCAGGATTCATTCGGCCGGGTCAGCGAGTGGTTGTTCCTGGATAGTTTCCTGCGATCACGGGTCACGCAACGCTTGCTGTTGATCCGTGACAAGCAACCAGGGCGAGTCATCGTCAGCGCCCTGTCGGGCCAATGCCGGGAACTTGAATTATTGATTGCTGCCTTGTTCCTGAGCAGCGAACAAGCCGGCGTGCGCGTGTTGGCCATCGGCCAGCCGTTCGATGAGTTGACCCTGGTGTGCGAAAGGATCAAACCCCAGGCACTGGTGCTTTTTTCCAATCACGTACCGGCGCCCGAACTTCCACGGCGCTTGAGTCGCCTGGCGATGAGCCTTGATTGTCCGTTGCTGCTGGCCGGTGATGCGTCCGACCTGGCGCAGGAAAGCCTTGCCGGATCGTCGATCGGTTGTCTGGGAAACGAGGGCGTGGTGATGCGCCAGCGTCTGAAACAGTTCCTGGCGGGCAATCTGGATACTTGAATTCAGAGATGCAGGGTCGGGTGGGTCAACCGATGTTGCTGCAGGATGTACTGGCGCAGGCGTTCGGTTTCATCCGTGTCGCTCTGGCTCAATTGATAGGCGTAGAAGCCTTGCTCGGTTTCCTTCTCGAAGGTGCCGCGCAGCGCGATTCGCTCATAGCCTGAAGGGCTGAACCACAAAGCGAAATGCTTCGGTGCCTTGGTCTTGTTGCGAACCTCGAGCAAAACCCCTTTGAACGAGACTTCATGCACCCACATCGTGCCGGGTTGGCCCTGGGCATTTTCCAGTGCTACCGGTTCTTCGAGCACCAGTCGCCATGGCCGCACCAATGGGCCGTCTTCATAAATGCTGGGAACACCCAGGCGCAGATGCAGCGCATGAAATTCGTCTTCCACCAAGTGCAGGGGGAACGTCATTTGCTGATTTTCGAAATTGGCCTGGATGGTGACTTGCTCATGCGCTGCCAGGCGCGTGAGTAAGTCACGGATTTGCGAACCGCCGTTTACGAGCAGGCTCGACGTCGCATCACGCACATTGAGCTGCGGGTTGTGTTGCATGGTCTGGATGAAATCCAGCTCATCCTGGGTGAGGAGCGCGTCGCGATGCATGGCAGGCTCGAAAGAAATAGTTACAAAGTGTTCGGTGATTGTAGTTAATGACAATTGATTCGTTGATTTGTTTTAACCGTTCGTCGCTTTTAGCGCCGAAAGCTCAGCCCGGGCTTCGGCCAATTGCGCTTCAAGCTGCGCAATCCGTTGCTGTGCCTTGACTTGCAGCGTCACGTCTTTTTGTACACCGATAAAATAAACCAGCCCGTCACTCGGATTTTTCACCGTCGAAATGGACAGCTCATTCCAGAACGGTGTGCCGTCCTTGCGGTAGTTGCGCAGGATTTCCCGACAGGATCCTTCGCTCTTCAGTGCATCACGAATCTTCGTCAAAGCTGGCTGATCCCGGTCTCCGGATTGCAGGAAGCGACAATCCTGGTAAAGGATTTCTTCGCTGGAGTAACCGGTGAGGCGCTCGAATGCCGGGTTGACGTAAATCAGAATCTTGTCTTGCGCGCCTTCTTTTTCGGCAATCACGATGCCGTCGTTGGAGGCGTTGATCGCCAACTGCAGCAGTTTCGAGTTGATCATGGTGGACCCCTTCCTTGTTGGTTGTCGGGGGATTCTAAAAGAACAATAAAGACTGTGCTGTTAAGATCCCGGTCTTTGACTCAGCTTCAGGATCAGATTGATGAAAGTCGCCATCATTTCCGGCTCGGTGTACGGCACGGCCGAAGAGGTTGCCCGTCACGCCGCCAGCCTTTTGAAAAACGCCGGTTTCGAAACCTTTCACAACCCGCGTGCAAGTCTGGCCGATGTCCAGGCCTTTGGCCCGCAGGCTTTCCTGGCGGTGACCTCGACCACCGGCATGGGGGAGTTGCCGGATAACCTGCAACCGCTGTACTTCGCGATCCGCGACCAATTGCCCGCGGCCTGGCGTGGTTTGCCGGGTGCTGTGATTGGCTTGGGCGATGCGAGCTACGGCGATACGTTCTGCGGCGGCGGCGAATTGATGCGTGAGTTGTTCGGTGAGCTGGGTATTCGCGAAGTGCTGCCAATGTTGCGCCTGGACGCCAGTGAAAGCGTCACTCCCGAAACGGATGCCGAGCCCTGGCTGGCAGAGCTGGCTGGCGCTTTGCGGGGCTGACCGAGCACCGCTCAACGTTTGTGAACGTCGATTCTCAGGGTGCTGCCGGGGCGGCAGGCAGTGCCCGGCTCGGCCTCTCTGGCGGCGATACTTTGACGTGTATCCCGCATCACCGAGCGACTGACTCGCTCGGCCATCAAGCTGGCTGCCAATGCAACTACGCGAACCCTGGAGGGTGTCTAGACTCGATAGTCATTGGAAACACTCCATAATAAAAACCAGAGGTTCCTTGTCGTGAGCGTAGCCCCCGTTCAATCCCTCGACAGCGTCAAAGACCAGGTCAGTGCCGCCGAGTGGCAGACCCGGGTCGACCTGGCAGCCTGTTATCGCCTGGTTGCCCTGCACGGCTGGGACGATCTGATTTTCACCCACATCTCGGCCAAGGTGCCTGGCACCGAAGACTTCCTGATCAACCCTTTCGGGATGATGTTTCACGAAATGACTGCCTCGAGCCTGGTCAAGGTCGATCAGGCCGGCAACAAGCTGATGGACAGCCCGTACGAGATCAATCCGGCCGGTTACACCATCCACAGCGCGGTGCACGAGGTTCGCCATGATGTCGTCTGCGTGCTGCACACCCACACCGCCTCGGGTGTTGCGGTCTCGGCGCAGAAACAAGGCATTTTGCCGATCAGCCAACAATCGTTGTTTGTCCTGTCCAGCCTGGCGTATCACGCCTACGAAGGCGTTGCGCTGAATCACGAAGAGAAGGCGCGACTGCAAGCCGATCTCGGGGAAAACAATTTCCTGATGCTGCACAACCACGGTTTGCTGACCTGCGGCGGCACCATCGCCGACACGTTCCTGATGATGTTTACCTTCCAGCGCGCCTGTGACATCCAGGTCATGGCGCAGGGCGGTGGCGCGGAACTGATCGCCATCGAACCGCAGATTCTGGCGGGTGCCAAGGCGATGATCGCCGGTGTCACCAAAAGTGCTCAGGGCATGGGCGGTACGTTGGCCTGGCCAGCGCTACTGCGCAAACTCGATAAACAAGACACGGGTTATAAACTCTAATGGCACTCGCTGAGATTCCTCTGTGTATCTGGCGCAAGCGCAGCCAGACATTCGACTTCCGTGGCCAGACCATTCGTTACTGGACGGCGGGGCAGGGTGAGCCGCTGCTGCTCATCCATGGCTTCCCGAGTGCCAGTTGGGATTGGCATTACCTGTGGCAGCCGCTGGCTCAGCGCTATCGGGTGATTGCCTGCGACATGTTGGGTTTCGGTGACTCGGCCAAACCGGTGAATCACGAATACAGCTTGCTGGAGCAGGCTGATCTGCAACAGGCGCTGCTGGCTCAACTGGGTGTCGAGCAACCTGTGCACCTGCTGGCGCATGATTACGGCGACAGCGTGGCCCAGGAGCTGCTGGCCCGGCATTACGATTCGCAGATTCAAATTGCCAGTTGCGTGTTCCTCAACGGCGGGCTGTTTCCGGAAACCCATCGTCCCGTCTTGATGCAAAAACTGCTGCTCAGCCCCTTGGGCTGGATGATTGGCCGCGCGTTCAGTCGCGATGGATTGGTGAAGAGTTTTCATCAGATCTTTGGCCCTCAGACGCTTCCCACCGAGAGCGAAATGGATGATTTCTGGAGCCTGATCGAAAGCAATAACGGGCCACGGGTCATGCACAAGTTGATCGGCTACATCCCCGAACGGCGAGTGCAACGCGATCGTTGGGTCGCCGCCATGCAGCGCGGTGAGGTGCCTTTGCGCGTGATCGATGGCGAGGTCGATCCGATCTCCGGCGCGCACATGGTCGCGCGTTATCGGGAGCTGATCCCCAACCCGGATGCGGTGCTGTTGAGCGGCATCGGTCACTACCCACAGATCGAGGCGCCGTCCCAGGTGCTCAAGCACTACCTGGCGTTTCGCGATCAGCAGGTGCTGCCGCCGCTCAAGGTGGCGTGTTCCTGAGTTCTGCTGAACGCAGAGCATCTTGTGGCAAGGGAGCTTGCGCCCTCGCCACAAAGTCCTCGCTGTCTGACGTTCATCATCCCCCAGCCTTATCGCGCACCATTCAGCCTCCCCCCTGTTCATTGTGACCCGCAGCGCCGTGCCTGAAACTCCAAGGCAATGTCCCTGGCCTGTTGGAGTCCTCCCATGAATGAGTCTGTGCGCTTCGAAGATAAAGTCGTGATCATCACCGGTGCGGGTGGCGGCCTGGGACGGGCGCACGCGCTGTTGTTCGCCCAACAGGGCGCCAGGGTGCTGGTCAACGACCTCGGCGGTTCGGCCCAGGGCGAAGGTGCCAACGCATCTGCGGCAGACCGCGTGGTCGCGCAAATCCGTGATGCCGGTGGCACCGCCGTGGCCAACCACGACTCGGTCACCGATGGCGACAAGCTCGTTCAGCATGCACTCGATGTCTTCGGTCGTGTCGATGTGGTGGTCAACAACGCCGGCATCCTGCGCGACAAGACCTTCCACAAAATGGAAGACGCCGACTGGGACCTGGTTTATCGCGTCCATGTCGAAGGCGCCTACAAAGTCACCCGCGCCGCATGGCCACACATGCGCGAACAAAACTACGGCCGGGTGATCTTCACCGCGTCCACCTCCGGCATCTACGGCAACTTCGGCCAATCCAACTACGGCATGGCCAAGCTTGGCCTCTACGGCCTGACCCGCACCCTGGCCATCGAAGGCCGCAAGAACAACATCCTGGTCAACGCCATCGCCCCCACCGGCGGCACGCGCATGACCGAAGGCCTGATCCCGCCGCAAGTGTTCGAGCAACTCAAACCGGAACTGGTCAGCCCGCTGGTGGTTTACCTGGCCAGCGAAAACTGCCAGGAAACTTCCGGCCTGTTCGAAGTCGGCGGCGGCTGGATGGGCAAGGTGCGCTGGGAGCGCAGCCTGGGCGCCGGGTTCGACCCACGGGTGGGTTTCTCGCCGGAAGATGTGGCGGCGCACTGGCAGCAGATTTGTGATTTCGAGGGCGCAGCGCATCCGAAGGACAACATTGAAGCGCTGAAGGAAATGATGGGGAATTTGCAGAAGTATTCGTTGTAATGCGGCAGGCAAGGTCATATTGAATGACCTTGCCGACTGTGTTCGTGGGCTATCGAGGAAAGTACCTGGACACCAGCGCCGCCAGGGTTGCGGCTGTTTGCGCATCCATGACCCCGTCGTAACGCTCCGGGCGAAAATGCATCTGAAATGCCCGGACCAGTTGCTTGAAACCTTGCTCGGTCGAAGCGCCTGAAATGTCATATCCGTAGGACTTGAATAGCGTTAGCAACTCGCTGCGGGCCGGAATGGCGCTGGCGTTGTATTGCTGTAGAAAGTCGTCCCGGGTGACCTCATCGAACCAGGCGCCGATGCCTTTGAGATAAAGCGCATGCCAGGGAAACACAGGTCCCGGGTCGCTTTTTCGTCCAACGGCGATATCCGAGTGCCCCAATACCTGGGTGGGTGTGATGTCCGGGTAGCGCTTGAGGATATTCAGCGCCAGTTCTTCAATGGCAGCGATCTGTTCTGGATGATACGGCGGGAAGTTGAACTCGCCGTTGTTATCCGTCGCAAGATTGATGATTTCAATGCCGATGGAGGTGTCATTCAGATTGCTACGACTACCCCATTGGCTGACGCCCGCATGCCAGGCTCGATGGGACTCATCCACCAGGTTGAAGATGTGCTGTTCGGTATAACCTTCTCTCAGATAACTTGGATCGGTAATGTCCGGAACCAGGTAATGGGCGCTGACGCTCGGCCCCGTCAGAATTTTTACCGAGCTGGAGAAGTTACCAGCTGTGTAGTGGAAGATAAGGAAGCGTATTCGGTTGTTGAAGCTTTTACTTGAGCGGTATTTGTTGTAACTGATGGATTTCATAAAAGCACTCGCAATAAATCAAGAAGAGGTCAGCTGATGATGGGAAGTGTCTGACCTGCGATTTAGCTTAATTGTTGGAGTGCTCCGGGTAGTTACAAAGTTCTGTAGGTGTATTCTGAGATTGATGTGGGTTGAAAGCGGTTTTTTTTTTGCTGATTGGAGTTTGAGTGTTTTGGGGTTTTTAGTTTAAAAGTTGCTAAAGATTAAAAGTAATGAGAGTGGATCCAGTCGGCTCCACAAAATCGCGCCCATAAAAAAGGCCGCTGCAAAAGCAGCGGCCAAAAGAGACGTTGGATCCAGGAGCTACAAATCAACGTCGGTGTGCACGGGGCGATGAGTCGAGATCTTCAATCTCATCTGAAATCTGTCGCCAGTCGGCACGGTAAATCACGTGCCGCTGCTTCGTGCTTCCGGGCGGGTTCCCGTGAAAGCCAGGCTAGAATAAGTGTTGGCCAGTAAAGGAAAAATAGCGATTCGAGACATGCTGTATTGCAACATTCGTAACAGTCCTGGTGACCTCTTCGAGGTCCGTTTCGCCATAACATGCGCACAGCTGATGGCCTCCCATCCAGCCCATCCATATCCCCGTGTAAACCCCCGTTCCCGGCGGCCATTCATCCTTTAGAGGTACACCACGAATACCTCCTTGGTGCGCTTATCGCCCCTGGCAGGCGGCAGTAGGGTGAGGCCTTCTGTCACTCACCGGGGAAGACGCATGACAAAAACAACAATGCGCGCCATCTTCACGCCGCAGGCGCTGGCCGCTGCGGTGGCCTTGGGTTGCTGTGCCCAGGCGCAGGCCATTTCATTCAACGTCGGCGAGATCGAGGGGACGTTCGACTCGTCGCTGTCGGTGGGCGCGAGCTGGGGCATGCGCGATGCCGACGACTCGCTGGTGGGCACGGTCAATGGCGGCTCCGGCCAGTCCTCGACCGGCGATGACGGGCGGCTGAATTTCAAGAAAGGCGAGACGTTCTCGAAGATCTTCAAAGGCATCCATGACCTTGAGCTGAAGTACGGCGACACCGGTGTGTTTGTCCGTGGCAAGTATTGGTACGACTTCGAACTGAAGGACGAAGACCGCGAGTTCAAGCCCATCAGCGACAATGGCCGCAAGGAGGGCGCCAAGTCTTCCGGCGGGCAGATCCTCGATGCCTTCGTCTATCACAACTACTCCATCGCCGATCTGCCGGGCACGGTGCGTGCGGGCAAGCAGGTGGTCAGTTGGGGCGAAAGTACATTCATCGGTAACTCGATCAACAGCATCAACCCGGTGGATGTTTCCGCGTTCCGCCGTCCGGGTGCCGAGATCAAGGAAGGCTTGATTCCGGTGAACATGTTGTTCGCTTCCCAGGGCCTGACGGACAAGTTGACCGTGGAAGGCTTCTACCAACTGGAATGGGACCAGACCGTTCTCGACAACTGCGGGACCTTCTTCGGCGTCGACGTGGCGGCGGACGGTTGCAACAAGAACTACACCGTCGCCAGCCCGGCCATCGCCCCGTTGCAGCCGATTGCTGCGGCGTTTGGCCAGGGGTTTGAAGTCAGCAAGGAGGGCGTGATCGTGCCTCGTGGCGGTGACCGTGATGCCCGCGATTCCGGGCAGTGGGGGACGGCGTTGCGCTGGCTCGGCGACGACACCGAGTACGGTCTGTACTTCATGAACTACCATAGCCGCACGCCGACGGTGGGCACCGTCACCGCAGGTGCCAGCACGCTGGCGAGCATTCCGGGGATCGTGGCCACGGCCAACCGGATCGCGCCCGGCAGTGGCTCGGGTCTCGCGCAAAGTGTGATGCTCGGGCGCGGCCAGTATTACCTCGATTACCCGGAAGACATTCGCCTGTACGGCGCGAGTTTCTCTACCACCTTGCCCACCGGTACCGCATGGACCGGCGAGATCAGTTATCGACCCAACGCGCCGGTGCAGGTCAACACCAACGACCTGACCCTGGCCATGCTCAACCCGATTGCCGGCGGCGCGGCATCGCCCATTGCGTCCCGTCCAGGCGCCGACAACAAGGGCTATCGGCGCAAGGAAATAACCCAGGTCCAGAGCACCCTGACGCACTTCGTCGATCAGGTGATGGGCGCTGATCGCCTGACCCTGGTGGGCGAGGCCGCGGTGGTTCACGTCGGTGGCCTGGAAGCCCGCAGCAAGCTGCGCTATGGCCGCGACTCGGTGTACGGGCAGTATGGTTTCGGCGGCGACACCGATGGCTTCGTGACCTCGACCTCCTGGGGTTATCGAGCCCGGGCCATCCTCGATTACAACAACCTCATCGCCGGCATCAACATCAAACCCAACCTGTCGTGGTCCCACGACGTCAGCGGGTATGGCCCCAACGGGCTGTTCAACGAAGGTGCCAAGGCCGTCAGCCTCGGCGTCGACGCGGACTACCGCAATACCTACACCGCAAGCCTCAGTTACACCGATTTCTTCGGGGGGGACTACAACACCCTCGAGGACCGCGACTTCGTGGCGTTGAGCTTTGGCGTGAACTTCTGATCTGGCTGAGAAGGATGATTTCCATGCGCAAGATGATTCTGCAATGTGGTGCCCTGGCCCTCGGTCTGCTGGCCGCCAACGTGATGGCGGCGGTAACGCCGGAAGAGGCCAACAAACTCGGCACCAGCCTTACGCCGTTGGGCGCGGAGAAGGCCGGCAATGCCGACGGTTCGATTCCGGCGTGGACCGGCGGTATTCCGAAAAACGCCGGGGCGGTCGACAGCAAGGGTTTCCTGGCCGATCCATTCGCCAATGAAAAGCCTTTGTTCGTCATCACGGCGGCGACGGTCGACAAGTACAAGGACAAGCTGTCCGATGGGCAGATAGCGATGTTTAAACGCTATCCCGAGACCTACAGAATCCCGGTGTATCCGACTCATCGCACGGCGGCCCTGCCACCGGAAATCTATGAGTCGGCCAAGCGTAGCGCACTGAATGTAACCCCGATCAACGACGGTAACGGTCTGGCCAATTTCACTGGCAATCGCTACTACGCGTTCCCGATTCCGAAGAACGGTGTCGAGGTGATCTGGAACCATATCACCCGTTATCACGGCGGTAATCTGCGTCGCACCATTACCCAGGCAACGCCGCAATCGAATGGGGATTTCACCGTCATTCGCTTCAAGGACGAGGTGGCCGTACCGTCCCTGCTGGGGGATTACAAACCGGGCAGCGAGGAGAACGTACTCAACTATTTCAAACAGGAGGTGACCGCACCGGCGCGGCTGGCGGGCAACGTGTTGCTGGTTCACGAGACCCTCGATCAGGTCCAGGAGCCGCGCAAGGCCTGGATCTACAACGCCGGCCAGCGTCGCGTGCGGCGTGCGCCGCAAGTGGCCTATGACGGCGTCGGCACCTCATCGGACGGGTTACGCACTACCGACAACTTCGACATGTTTTCCGGAGCGCCGGATCGCTACGACTGGAAGCTGATCGGCAAGAAAGAAATGTACATCCCGTACAACAGCTACAAGCTCGATTCGCCTGACCTGAAGTACACCGATGTGATCAAGGCCGGGCACATCAATCAGGACCTGACCCGTTATGAGTTGCACCGGGTGTGGGAGGTTGTCGCCACGGTCAAGCCTAACGAGCGGCATGTCTATGCCAAGCGTCACATGTACATTGACGAAGACACCTGGCAAGTCGCCCTGGCCGATCACTACGACGGTCGTGGCCAGCTCTGGCGCGTGGCGGAAGGGCATGCCCAGTTCTACTACGATCATCAGGTTCCGGCCTACACCGTCGAGGCGCTGTATGACCTCATTGCCGGCCGTTACATCGCACTGGGGATGAAGAATGAAGAGAAGCGCAGCTTCGAATTCAACATCGCGGCAAAAGCTGGGGACTACACGCCTGCAGCCTTGCGGAGTACAGGTGTGAAGTAGTCTTCCTACAGGCTCTTACACAAAAAGGTGACCTCGCGGTCACCTTTTTTATGGGTGTAAATCAGTCTGCTGAATACTTCTTCAACAAGCGTTCGGGAGAGGTCTAGGGTGGCGCCACAATTATAAAAAGGCGCCTCTACTATGACTGCCATGACCCTGAGTCTGGACCGTCCTGGACCCCTGCCTCGTTTGTCTTCTCACCACCTGGCTCGCGAGCGCTTGACCGAACCGCTGCTGGCCTCGTCGGCCCGGGTCAAGCTGCTCTGCGCACCGGCCGGCAGCGGCAAGAGTGCACTGCTTACCGAGTGCCTGCTGCGTGCGCCGGAGCACTGTCGGGTGTGTTGGTTGCCGTTGTCGGGGACGTGTTTGAGTGTCGTCGATTTTCAGCAGCGCCTGACCCAGGCACTGGGGTTCGCAGCGGCGGATGAGCACGTTTTGCTGGAGTCGCTGACCCGGTTGCAGACGCCGACCTGGGTGTTTCTCGATGATTACTGTCGCGTGCCCAATCCTGAACTCGACCGCTTGCTGGACCGTTTGCTGGCAGTCAGAAATCCATTGTTGAACTGGTGGTTGAGCTCGCGTCGGCGTCCGTCATGCAATTGGCCACGGTTGTTGCTCGATGATGAGTTGTACGAGTGCGAGGCGCGCGCGCTGGCGTTCAACGAGTCGGACATCGAACAGTTGCTCGTCCATGTCGCGCCAGGGCAGGCAGCGATTACGGCCAGGAAGATCATCCAGCGCAGCGGTGGCTGGTGCGCCGGCACGCGCATTGCCTTGCTCGATGGTTGTCAATGGGTGGCCGGGCAGGACAAGCAGGGACGATCGGCGACGCTGCTCGACTACTTGCAACATGAACTGTTCAACACCCTGCCGCCGGAACTGCTTGAAGCCTGGCAAGTACTGGCGCACCTGCCGCGATTCAATGCCGGTCTGTGCGAGCATCTGTTTGGCGCCGGTGAGGGCGCGCAGTGGCTGCACGCCTTGCAGGACATGGGTTGTTTCATCGAACCCTGGGAGGATTCGCCCGACTGGCTGCGAGTGTTTGTGCCACTCGCCCGAGCCATGCGTGACGAGCAGGATTCGGCGGGACGTTCCTGGCATCGGCGTGCCTGCCAGTGGTTCACCGCCGAGCAGGACTGGCAAGGCGCGTTCGAGCAGGCGTTGCTGGCCGAAGAGTTCGAGGTTGCGGTCAGTCTGTTGCAGCACTTCAGCTTTGAGCACTTGTTCCGCCGAGAGAATGTGCGCTTGCTGCTCGATCTGCATGAGCGCCAGGGCGAAGAGTTGACCTTCGGAACGCCGCAATTGGTGGGCTTGATTACTGCGGCATTGTTGTTTGCCGGACGCTTCGATCAGGCGGCCGCGTGCATTGAGCAACTGGTCCGGTTCACCCCCCAGCCCACGGCTGCCCTGCAACGGCAACTGCTGGCGCGCTGGCAGGCGCAGCAAGGCTGGTTGCTGCATTTGCAGGGACGGATGGAAGCGGCGCGCACGCACTTTATCGAAGCGCTGGCCGAGTTGGGCGCCGATGCCTGGGCCGCGCGATTGTTATGCCTGTCCGGGCTGACCCAGCAAGCACTGCTCAGCGCCGACCTCGATGCGGCGCAGGCCTTTAACCGTGAGGCGCTGTGTCTGGCGCGGGCGCAAGGTTCGCTGCTGTTCGAAGGCTTGCTCGAACTCGATCATGCCCAGTGGCTGGAGCAACGCGGCGCTCCCCAGCGAGCCGAAAGCCTGCTGGCGGATATCCATGAATTGTTGTGTCGCCAGGCTGATCGCCCGACCCCGCTGCTCGGTCGGATAGCCTTGCGGCGCGGACGTCTGGCGCTCTGCCAGGGGCAGGACAGCCTGGCTTCCGAGCTCTTCCAGTCCGGTCTGCAGGACTGCCTGCACAGTCAGGACAAACGTGCGCTGTATGGTTTTCTCGGGCTGGCACAGGTGGCCGCCAATCAGCGCGATTACGCACGCGCCTTTGACCGGTTACGCGATGCCGAACGCCTGATGCAGCAGCGGCAGATTCCCGACACGGTTTATCGCAGTGTGTTGCTGCAAATCAGCAGTCACTTCTGGTTACAGCAAGGTCGAGTGCAATTGGCTCATGAAGCACTGACCCGCGTATTGCGGCACTACCGTGGACCACAGGCCCGTCAAGCGCCTCCGGCCACCGTGGAACTGATCGCGCGGATCGATTACCTGTTGGTGCTGGCCGAGACGTATCTGCAACAGGCGAAGCAGCCGCTGGAGCGGCTCAAGGCGTTGCTCGATCAAGCGCAACGTCACGGGAGGCTGGCGCTTGAAGCGGAGCTGCAATTGGCGATCTGCGAAGTGGCCGATCTGATGGGCGAGACGGCTCTGGCCAAGTCGGCCTTGCAGGCCGGACTGGAGCTGGTGAAACGCTGCCATTTGCAACAAGCCTTGTGCGAACTGTGCCTGCGCCAGCCGACATTGCTCAGTCGATTGGGCGAAGACGAACAGATGACGCCTCCGACCCTGGACGACAATCCATTGAGCGCGCGCGAACTGGAAGTGCTCAGTCTGATTGCTCAGGGCAACTCGAATCAGCAGATCGCCGAGCAGTTGTTTATCTCGCTGCATACAGTAAAAACCCACGCGCGACGAATTCATAGCAAGTTGGGCGTCGAACGCCGTACCCAGGCGGTGGCCATCGCGAAGAAGTTGGGGCTTATATCGTCAGGGTGAAGTGGCTGTGGGTTAAGTTGTCGGAGTATAACTTGCAAGATGACGAAACATTCTACTGCGTGCGTGATGTGCAGATTTGATTAGTATGCTTTCCGGCAACAACAAACCAGATATTAATTAGTTGGCAAGCAAGGAAGATAAATCATGGAAGAACTCAATATTGAACGCGTGCGTGCCATGTTGCATGCAAGGCTCGGTGGGCGTGGTATCGATGTCGATAAAGTGTATGTGAACGGCATTCATAAGCTTGAAGATCCGCAGGTAACTTATTCCCAAACACTGGTGTGGGCGTTCTTTCTACTGCTGCAGGATCGCGAGATTCCCCACTTTGAAGGGGAGACGCTGGGGCTGTTTACCGAGCCTTACACATTTGACCCGACCTATCGTTTCAAGGGGCTGGACTTTGAGGAGGTCAACAGAATGGGCGTGGACATCGCCCAGGTTTTTCTGGGTGACTCCGTAAACGGATGAAAGAAGTGATGCCAGCGTCAGTTGGTATGAATATCATTTATTGATTTTGTTTTCCTCAGCACTGTCGGGGTTCGACGCGTGCTGATGTGAAACAGCTGGCCGTGCAGGATGTACGTGCCAGATAACGACACCGGAAGTTTTTATGAGTGACAGTTTCTTTTCTCCCCACAAGATGATGGCGTTGAAGAAAATTCGCGCAGATTTTGCGGTAGAAGTGTTGTTGGTTGAGCGGCTGCAAAAGCTCGGGGTTAACTCGTTCAAGACCTATTTGAATACGTTGGATGATCTGATCAGCAAAAATGTCATCTCTTCCCAAACACTATTCGAAGAAACACTGGGTTGGGTCGAAAGCGAACAGTTGCCTAATTATGTACAGGCCCTAAATGAAATTTTCAGTCGGCGGTTTTCCTTTGAAGCCAAAGACAGGGTCAAGGCTCTGGATATGCCGGGCTTTGAGCGCATCGTCATCGACATAGTCAATGCGCTGACCAGTGCTCCCTCGATCAATCTTTCAAAGCGCTCGATCAAGCCATTGGACTTTGAGACGGTGCACGCGGCATTGAAATATCAAATACCCGAAGTGGATATTGATAGCGTGTACGTGACCAGTTTTATCGTTGAACTCGGGGTGCAAAAAGTCATTCAATCAAGAAGCCTGGTTGAAGATCTATACGCTCATTTGCAGGACGATGAAATTCCGTTCTATTCCGGCGAGGGGATGGGCGTTTATTCGGTCGCCTACAGTGCCGAAGAGCGTCATCTTCATCCACAGCTCACGGCGACGGATATCCGCGATTTAGTGATCGAAATCGTTCCGGATTTCCTGGTCTGATTGGGCGGGACTCTCGTATCCCATGCGCCAACTGACGGCCCGCGACGCTGCGAGTAATCGCCGCGCCGCCGGGCCGTTTTCGTCGGCATGAAACAGCGACGTCGGGCCTACCACCGTCAGCACGGCCACCACTTTCCCCATCGCGTTGAACACCGGCGCCGACAAGGCGTCCACGCCGGGCATCAACAACCCATGCACATGATGCAGGCCACGTGTGCGGATCTGCTCGCACATGGCTGCATAGGTTTGGTCATCCGCCAGCGCGTGGGCTGATTGCCCCTGCAATTCCTGTTCGCGCAAGTCCACGGTTTCGCGCTTGGGCAGGTAGGCGCCAAACACCAGGCCCGTCGACGAACTGAGCAATGGCAGCACCGAGCCCAATTGCGTCACAACCGTCACCGCACGCACCGCCGGTTCGATGTGCACCACGGTTGCCCCCTGGTTGCCCCACACCGCCAGGAAGCAGGTCTCGTTCAAGTCGTCGCGCAACTCGGCCAAGGGCAGGGCGGCGACTTTCAGCACGTCCATACTGTTGAGTGCGGCCAACCCGACGCGCAAGGCTTCGCGGCCCAGGCCGTAATGGTTGGTGGCGCTGTTCTGTTCGGCAAACCCGCTGGCGATCAGTGCCTGCAAATAGCGGTGAACCTTGCTCGCCGGCATGTGCACGTGTTCGGCCAGGCGCGAGAGTGAAGTCGAGGGTGATAACTCGGCCAGGGCCTTGAGGATGTCAGTACCCACCTCGGCCGAGCGGACTTTCTGTTTACCGTTGCTGTCTGGCTTTTCCATGGAGGCGGTGTGATCCCGGGACGAATGGGCGTCTTTATAGCTTGACGGTCAATACCAATCAAATTACGTTATGCGTAATTGGATTACGATAAAAATAACCCCGGCGTGCCCAGACCTCTGCAACGGAGTGACAGGCCACTGCCCACTCCCTGTTCAGGAGGCTCCATGAACCTCGATTCAACGGCGCCAGCGCTGGTTTACCAGTCAGGCTTCGGCAACGAATTCAGCAGTGAGGCACTGCCCGGTGCGCTGCCGGTCGGCCAGAACGCGCCGCAAAAAGCCCCGTACGGCCTCTATACCGAACTGTTCTCCGGCACCGCGTTCACCATGGTCCGCAGCGAAGCCCGGCGGACATGGATGTACCGCATCCAGCCATCGGCCAATCACCCGGCATTCGTCAAACTAGAGCGGCAATTGGCCGGTGGTCCACTGGGTGAAGTGACCCCCAATCGACTGCGCTGGAACCCGCTGGATATTCCCGCTGAACCGACCGACTTCATCGACGGCCTGGTGAGCATGGCCGCCAACGGCAGCGCCGACAAACCGGCCGGGATCAGCATCTACAGCTACCGCGCCAACCGCTCCATGGAACGTGTGTTCTTCAACGCCGACGGCGAATGGCTGCTGGTGCCGGAGCAGGGTCGTCTGCGCATCGCCACTGAACTGGGCGTGCTGGAACTGGAGCCGCTGGAAATCGCCGTGCTGCCGCGCGGCTTGAAATTCCGCATCGAATTGCTTGACCCGCAAGCCCGCGGCTACCTCGCCGAGAACCATGGTGCGCCGCTTCGCCTGCCGGATCTGGGGCCGATTGGCAGCAATGGCCTGGCCAACCCGCGGGACTTCCTGACCCCGGTGGCCCATTACGAAAACCTCAAGCAGCCGACCACGCTGGTGCAGAAATTCCTCGGTCAGCTGTGGGGCTGCGAGCTCGATCATTCGCCGCTGAACGTGGTCGCCTGGCACGGCAATAACGTGCCGTACAAATATGACCTGCGCCGCTTCAACACCATCGGCACCGTCAGCTTCGACCATCCGGACCCGTCGATTTTCACCGTGTTGACCTCGCCGACCAGCGTCCACGGCCTGGCCAATCTCGACTTCGTGATCTTCCCGCCACGCTGGATGGTGGCCGAAAACACCTTCCGTCCACCGTGGTTCCACCGCAATCTGATGAACGAATTCATGGGCCTGATCAAAGGCGAGTACGACGCCAAGGCTGAAGGCTTCGTGCCCGGCGGTGCGTCCTTGCACAGCTGCATGAGCGCCCACGGCCCGGATGGTGAAACCTGCACCAAAGCCATTAATGCTGACCTCAAGCCGGTGAAAATCGACAACACCATGGCCTTCATGTTCGAGACCAGCCAGGTGCTGCGCCCGAGCCGGTTCGCCCTCGATTGCCCGCAACTGCAAACCCATTACGATGCCTGCTGGGCCACATTGCCCGCCACTTTCGACCCGACACGGAGATAACCCATGACGCAGACTTCCATCCCTCGCAGTTGGGTTGCCTCCGCCAACGGCCACGCGGATTTCCCGCTGCAAAACCTGCCGCTGGGCGTGTTCAGCGTGAAGGGTTCGGCGCCACGCAGTGGCGTGGCCATCGGTGAGCATATTGTCGATCTGGAGGCCGCACTCGATGCCGGCCTGTTCGATGGCGCAGCAAAAGCCGCCGTCGAAGCCACACGTGGCGGTCAGTTGAATGCGTTCTTCGAACTCGGTCGTGAAGCTCGCGTAGCCTTGCGTCAGCGTTTGATCGAGTTGCTCGAGGAAGGCAGCAGCCTGCGCGGCAAGATCGAGGCCCAGGGCGCCAAACTCCTGCCACTGGCGGCGGATTGCGTGATGCACCTGCCGGCGAAAATCAACGACTACACCGACTTCTATGTCGGTATCGAGCACGCGCAGAACGTCGGCAAACTGTTCCGCCCGGATAACCCGTTGCTGCCGAACTACAAGTACGTGCCGATCGGATACCACGGCCGCGCCTCGACCATTCGCCCCTCCGGCACTGACGTCCGTCGCCCGAAAGGCCAGACCTTGCCGGCGGGTCAGAGCGAACCGACTTTCGGTCCGTGCGCGCGCCTGGACTACGAACTGGAGCTGGGTATCTGGATCGGCCAGGGCAACGAGATGGGTGACTCCATCGCCATTGGCGATGCCGCCGATCACATCGCCGGCTTCTGCCTGCTCAACGATTGGTCGGCACGGGACATCCAGGCCTGGGAATACCAGCCGCTGGGGCCGTTCCTGTCGAAGAGCTTCATCACCAGCATCTCGCCGTGGGTCGTCACCGCCGAAGCGCTGGAGCCGTTCCGTCGCGCCCAGCCTGCGCGCCCGGAAGGCGATCCACAGCCGCTGCCGTACCTGTTCGACAAGCGTGATCAGGCGGCTGGCGGCTTCGACATCGAACTGGAGGTGCTGCTGCTGACCGAAGCCATGCGCGAGCAGAACCTGCCAGCCCATCGCCTGACCCTCAGCAACACAAAACACATGTACTGGACCGTGGCGCAAATGGTCGCGCACCACAGCGTCAACGGTTGCCAGTTGCAGGCCGGCGACCTGTTCGGATCGGGCACCCTGTCCGGGCCGGAAAACGGTCAGTTCGGCAGCCTGCTGGAAATCACCGAGGGCGGTAAAAAGCCGATCGAACTGGCGTCGGGCGAAGTGCGCAAATTCCTTGAAGACGGCGATGAAATCATCCTGCGTGGCCGTTGCAGCCGTGAAGGTTTTGCGTCCATCGGTTTCGGCGAATGCCGTGGCAAAGTGTTGCCGGCACGCTAAGGGGAACGGGTCATGCAGCTCTACACCTATTACCGTTCGACCTCGTCCTATCGGGTGCGCATCGCATTGGCGCTCAAAGGCCTGGATTACCAGGCGCTGCCGGTCAACCTGATCGCGCCGCCGGGTGGCGAGCACCGCCAGCCGGCGTATCTGGTGATCAACCCGCAGGGCCGCGTGCCGGCCTTGCGCACCGAGGAAGGTGAACTGCTGATCCAGTCACCGGCGATCATCGAGTACCTGGAAGAGCGTTATCCACAGGCGCCGCTACTGTCGAAAGACCTCGCGGCCCGCGCCCGTGAGCGTGGTGTGGCGGCGGTGATCGGTTGCGATGTGCATCCGCTGCACAATGTCAGCGTGCTCAACAGGCTGCGCCAGTTGGGCCACGATGAACCGCAGGTGATGGAGTGGATCGGGCACTGGATCAGCCAGGGGCTGGCGACCGTGGAGCAGTTGATCGGCGACGAGGGGTACTGCTTCGGGCCTGAGCCAGGTCTGGCCGACGTCTACCTGATCCCGCAGCTGTATGCGGCCGAGCGCTTCAATATTCCGCTTGAGGGCTATCCACGCATCCGTCGTGTGGCAGCGCTGGCGGCGACCCATCCGGCGTTCATCAAGGCGCATCCGGCGAATCAGCCCGACACACCTTAACGCCCTCCACCTGCCCCTGTGGGAGCAGGCGATCAATGAACGACGGAATTGGGCGGCAAATGCCCCAGCCGTTCAGTGAGGCGAATCCGCTGGATCGGGTCGTCGCTGAGCAACAGCGCATGCTCCAGGTCGAAGCGCTCGGCGTTCGGGCAGTCCAGCCGTTGGTAGAGACTGGCCCGGGCCAGATAGTCGGCGGCATTGCCATTGCCCAGTTCCAGCACGCGCTCGGCATCGATCAAGGCGCCGATGTAATCGTCGTGGGAAAGGTGCAGTTGACGCAGGTTGCGCGACAGGCGTTGCAGCATCTGCACGGGATCGGCGGTAACCAGGTGTTCGGCGCTGAGTTTCATGTTCGGGCCGTACTGGCGTTGCAGCAATTCCCGGCAATCGTTGGGGTATAGCCGGCGGCCGCCGCACGGATCGAGCAAGTGATCGGCCCCCGGTACGCGCAGCAGGAAATGTCCCGGAAAGTTAACCCCGACCAAGGGGATTTCCAGGCCCCTGGCCAGCTCCAGGGCAATCAGCCCAAGGGAAAGCGGTTGCCCGCGACGCAACTCCAGCACCTTGTTGAGCAAGGCCACCTGTGGGCGCAATGGGCTGAAGTCGTCCTGGGCGAAACCCAGGTCATTCATGCGGCGTAACAAGGGTTGCGCCAGTTCGTTGACCGGCAGCATCGGCAAGCCGGAACTCACGCGCTGTTGCAGCTCATGGAATTCCTTGAGCAACGCCTCGGGATTGACCTCGCTGTCATGTTCGGCCGCAATCCATAGCGCTGCCTCGAACAGCGCGGGCGGTGAACGTTGCAGACAGGCGAAAAACGATTGGCGCGGTGTCATCAGAATCTCCGGACAATGCCTCGTTTTAGCCCCGTCGCCAGCATTCGTCCAGTGTCATGCAGAGGCTGATTCAGGTTATTTCCGAATGCGTGCATCAAGGCTGCGCTTATTCCGGTGCGCTTCTGCAATTTTTGGGCGCAAGCCTATACTGGCGACTACAAGAAGTGATTCGGGAGCCTTACGATGTTCGCTCTCATGCAAAGCACTCGCCTTGAATCGCTGCATCTGAGCGTCGACCCGGTCACCGGGTTGAAGGCGGTCATTGCCATTCATAACAGCCGGCTGGGGCCTGCCCTGGGTGGTTGTCGTTACCTTGCCTACCCCAACGACGAATCTGCGATCGAGGATGCGGTGCGCCTGGCCCAAGGCATGAGCTACAAGGCCGCATTGGCCGGCCTGGCCCAGGGCGGTGGCGTGGCGGTGATCATTCGGCCGGTCCATGTGGCCAACCGTGCGGCGCTGTTCGAGGCCTTCGGGCGCTGCATCGAGCAGCTCGACGGCCGCTACATCACAGCCATCGATAGCGGCACGTCGGTAGCGGACATGGATTGCATCGCCCAGCAGACCCAACATGTCACCAGTACCACCTCGGCGGGCGACCCTGCGCCCCATGCGGCGATGGGTGTTTTTACCGGCATTCGCAGCACCGCGATGGCGCGACTGGGTAGCGACAACCTCGAAGGTTTACGGGTGGCCATTCAAGGCCTGGGCAATGTCGGGTTTGCGCTGGCGGAACAACTGCATGCCGCAGGTGCCGAACTGCTGGTCAGCGACATCGACCACGGCAAGGTGCAACTGGCCATGGAGCAACTCGGCGCTCACCCGATCGCCAACGATGCATTGCTCAGCACCCCATGCGACATACTCGCTCCCTGCGGCCTGGGCGGCGTGCTCAGCAGCCACAGCGTGACGCAACTGCGCTGCTCGGCAGTGGCCGGTTCGGCGAATAATCAGCTGACTCATCTGGACGTCGCCGATCAGTTGGAGCGGCGGGGCATTCTGTATGCGCCGGATTACGTGATCAATGCCGGCGGGTTGATCTACGTCTCGCTCAAACACCGTGGCGAAGAGTTGTCGACCATCACGGCCCACCTGTCGAAAATCAGCTCTCGGCTGACGGAAGTCTTCGCCCATGCCCAGGCAGAAAAGCGTTCGCCGGCCCGGGTGGCGGATGAATTGGCGGAGAAAGTCTTGTATCGCTGAGTGGATTTCCCGGCATGAAAAAGGCCCTGACTCCATCGGACTCAGGGCCTGTTCAATTTGGGCGTTGCTTACTTTGCTGCTTTGGCGGCCTTGGCTGGCTTCGCCGGAGCGACCGGTTCAGCGATTGGCTCCTCGACGGGCGTCGCCACTTCAACCGGTTCTGCGACTTCGACAGGTGCACTGAGCAATTCGGACAACGCATCCGGCTGGCTCTTGAACGCCTTGGCGAACACATCGCGGTTCTTCGCCATGTAGATCCCGGCTTCTTCCACTTGCTGTTCGGTCAGGGACGGAACGGCTTTTTGCAACACTTCTGCCAACAACTCGGCCAGTTCGAGCATTTTGTCATGACGGTCAGCTTCGGCTTTATCCATGAACAAGCGCTCCAGATCTCGGCTGCTGCGGTATACCACTTCGACGGCCATTCACCACCTCACATGCCTTCACATTTGGTTGTCTGATTCGACTACTGTATCTATATACAGCTAAAAGGATAAGCGAAACCCGGGTGTTTGGGTAGTGGCTTTTTAATCTAGACCGAAAACAGGGTTTGTCAGGCTCGTCGATGACAGGTGGGTGCGACCAAACGTCACGGAGCGCGTTCCAGAGCGCCCCGCCATCATGGCGTGGCCTTGTTTCTGCATGCAGAACAATCGTCATGTCCAACCCGCATTATCCGGTCGAGCCGACCTAAGGAAGCATCATCGTGAAAATCAACTGGGCAGAAAACCTGCGGCAGAACGTGCATGAACTGGCCGAGTCCCTGGGCAACCTGTTCGTCGAGACCTTCCACTATCTGGCGCTGTTCGCCATTGGTGCGGTGACCGCGTGGGCAGCGGTGATGGAATTTCTCGGGATGATCGAACAGGGCCACATCAAGATCGATGACATCTTGCTGCTGTTCATCTACCTGGAGCTGGGGGCGATGGTCGGGATTTACTTCAAGACCAATCACATGCCGGTGCGTTTCCTGATCTACGTGGCGATCACGGCGCTGACACGATTGCTGATTTCCAACGTCTCGCACCACAACCCACCGGACATCGGGATCATCTACCTGTGCGGCGGGATTCTGCTGCTGGCGTTTTCGATTCTGGTGGTGCGTTACGCTTCATCGCAATTCCCATCGGTGAAAATTGAAAACCCGCACCGCAAGACAGGCGCGGGCTCCAGTGAACACCCGGAAGTGGAGAAGGGCGAGCTTTAAAACCTCATGGCAGGTCGAGGCCGGCCTTTGGCGGGGGGCGGCGGCAGGTTGCGCATGTCGCCATCGGTCATGGCTTCGAGAATGGCCACGGCGCTGTGGCCCTGTTCGATGGCGATGCCGAACTGAATGCTTTGTACCAGGCGTTTGAGGCGCTCGGGGTCGTTGCGCTGGTCAGCACTGATCATGCGTTTGGCCACTATGTGGCCGCTATTGGACAGGGTCAGCATGATGCTGCCATCGAGACCCTGAATGCTCAGGTTGATCTGATAATCCGCTGCAAAAGCATCGGTAATGAGCTGGAAAGGGTTGTCCATGATGCGTCACCGCCTGATTGAACGTGCAGTTGTTGACCGGTCGATATCGGGATTAGTTCGCAACACCGGACCATCGGCCTTCATGGCCAAATCGCCATCAATGCTTGCAACAGGGATGTAGCAAGGGGCATGCCGGAAAGATTGTCGGACAATCATGGCTGTGGAAAGCCGAGGGGCTCTAAAGCGAATGCGCGCCGGGTAACCCCTTCAGGCGCTGGCTTGCTGGCGACAGCACAGTAACGATTGGCACGGGTGTCGCCTGATGAATTGCCATCTCCCGCAAGCCGGGGCCTACAGGGATATCTGCTGCTCATGTGTTCCCGCCTGCCCATTTGAGGGCAAGAAACCTGTGTGTGCCTCCAAAGCGATCAGCTCTCTACCGGCCTCGAAGGCACGGATGTGCGGCGATTGCTGGCGTGGGCGCTGGAGGAGGACGCGGGGATTTTTTGCGGCCAGCATCCACTGCGGACCAGTAAATGTGAGGATTTGTGACAGAGGAGCAGGGCGACTCGACTCCCGACCTTAACAGCGCTTTTGCCGGTTGTCCGGCTTTTTTTCGATTAAAAATTTATCTTTTTTTAGGGGTTGAATTGTTCAGCGTACAGACCGATTGTGTAAATCAAGAGGTCACGGTGATGACGCCCAAGGGCTTAGCTGACCGGCCTCTCGCGAGCTAGCTGAAATAAGGGATGAACTATGCAAATCCAAGTCAATAGCGATAACCATATTCAAAGCAGCATCCGACTGGAGGAGTGGGTACGTACTACCATTGAGAGCACGCTCGAACGTTATGAGGAGGACCTGACCCGAGTGGAGGTTCACCTGCGGGACGAGAACGGCGACAAGCCTGGTCCCCACGATCTACGCTGCCAACTGGAAGCGCGGCCAAAAGGCCACCAACCGATTTCCGTTACCCATAAAGCCGCCAGCCTGGAACTGGCGATCGATGGAGCCGCCGAGAAACTCGAGCACGCACTGGAACACCTGTTCGGCAAATTGCGCGGCAAACCACGAGCCACTGTGGTGCCGTTCGAGCGCGAGGCTCACGCCGACGTGCTGCTGGAAGAAGAGTTTCTTGAAAACGAGCAGGCTGCGCAAAACGGCTGAAACCTGATTCACTTTTAAACCACCCACTCGAACGGGCCTGCATTGCAGGCCCGTTTCGTTTTCAGCGTCATTGGCATTGGAACGCTGTTTCATCCATTATTTTTTTGCGCATGAGAATATTTATCATTAGTATTGGCGGCCTTGTTGGCCCGTGATGTTCACGCGGCTTCATCGGTTTCCAGGTCGCAACATGAAAGGCACCCTCGGCACGTCCCCTCGTTTTACCGTTGATGCTCAGTGCGGTGCTGCTGGCCAGGCCGATTACCGCATGGGCGCAGTACCGAATCGATGATCACTCGTCCTCCCGAACCCCGCGAAATCCAACGCGACGACGTGCACGGCGACCGTGCGCATTTTCTTCAGGTGTTCCTCTCGCAACGTTCGCAAATGGAAGCGCTGGTCAGTCGTCGCGTCGGCTGCCGGGCGACGGCGGCGGACCTGGTTCAGGACTTGTTTCTGCGTTTCTGGCGACGGCCGCTGGTGCAGGTCGAAGAGCTCGGCACCTATCTGTTGCGTTGCGCGGGAAACATCGCCATCGACCATTTGCGCAGTGAGGGCTCGCGGGTGCGGGCCAGCGAAGGTCTGATGGTCGAACCGGTGGATGGCGTGGGCAGCGAACCGCAAGCGGCACTGGAGGCGGGCAACGATCTGCGTCATGTCGAGGCAGCATTGCGCGCATTGCCCGAACGCACGCGGCAGATCTTTCTGCTCAATCGTATCCATGGCCGCAAATACGCCGAGATCGCCAAGGCCATGGGGCTGTCCCAAAGTGCCGTGGAAAAACACATGATGCGCGCGCTCGAGGCCTGCAAGGCCAGCCTGCGGGAGCCCGAACCTCGCACGCCAGGGAAAGCGAAGTGAATACCATTGAACCCATCATCCCGACGCCAGCACAGGAACAGGCGGCACTGGCCTGGCTGAGTCTGCTGCATGACCAGCCCAGCAGCGGTGATCAGGCGACGTTCAGCCAGTGGTTGCAGGCCGACCCGGCCCATGCCGAGGCCTATGCCCGTGCTCAGGTTGTCTGGGAACTGAGCGAAGTGCCGGCGCGGACGATGGCGGATGAGGATGCATCGGCCCTGCAAGGTTATCTCGACGCCATGAACCGCTCGCGCCGCCGCAGCGTTGCGCGTTGGTCCGGTGTGTTGGCCATGGCGGCGTGCCTGCTGTTGATGATCAGCCTGGGTACGGGTTGGCAGCCGTCGCGCTGGGTCGATGACCTGGGGGCCGATTATGTGTCGGCACCGGGGGAAATCCGCACCGTCACCCTGGCCGATCAGTCGCAGGTCACCCTTGATGCCGACAGCGCCATCGCCGTGGATTTCAGTCGCGGCGAGCGGCATGTGCGGGTGCGACGAGGGGCCGGTTTTTTCAACGTGACCCACACCGGCGAGCCGTTTGTGGTGGAGGCCGAAAAGGGCCGCGCCCAAGTGTTGGGCACGCAGTTCGAGGTGCGCCTGCAAGCCCATGGGGCGAAGGTCACGGTGTTGTCCGGGCGGGTCGGTGTGACGGCGGACAGGAACGCCGAGCAGCAGGTCCTGACGGCCGGCCAGCAAGTGGCGTATGGCGAAGGCCTGGCGGAAAAACTCCACGCGGTGGACAGCGAAGCGCAGTTGGCGTGGCGCCAGGGGTGGCTCAATTACTACAAAGCGACACTGGCCGATGTGGTCCAGGACCTGGGGCGCTATTACCCGGGACGGATCGTGTTGCTCAACGATGAACTGGCGAAACGTCGGGTCAGTGGCAGCTTCCCGAGCAAGGACCCGCAGTCGGTGCTGAGTTCGTTGCAGGGAGTACTGGGATTTGAGCAACACCAGCTTCTGGGGCATTTGATTATTTTGCGTTGAGCCTTATGGCGCCATCGCTGGTCAGCCAATCACCCTCGATAAAATTATTTTCAACTTTGTGCTGAGGTAAATCCGAACGCCATTCGTGTAGTGACTGAAACTGCGATTCATTCGCATCCATTGCGGTTCTACACAGGTCACGAGTCATGAAGTCCAGGGCAAAATCGGGTTCGGTCAAACAATGGTGGGGTGTTGCTGCGTTGAGCTTTTCGGCGTTGGCGTTGTTGCCGCTGAGTGTGGCGATGGCTGCAGACACCCGTGCCCCACAACGCGCGCCCTTCAGTTTTTCGATGGCCGCCAAACCGCTGCCCCAGGCCCTGAGCGACTTCAGCCGCGTTACTGGTATCAGTGTGATCTACACCGATGAAGCGCCCTACGGCCTCAACGCACCGGCCATCAACGGCCAGATGAGTGCCGAACAGGCGCTGCAGCGTTTACTCAGTGGTTCAGGCTTCACCTTCCGTCGCACTGACGATCACACCATCGCACTGGAACCGCAGCCCACCGAAGGCGCCTTGAACCTGGGGGCGACCACCATCACTTCGGTGATGGATCAATCCACTAGTTACCAGCCGCCGCCCACCAGTTCGATCATGCGCAGTTCGGCGCCGATTCAGGAGATTCCGCAGACCATCAACGTGGTGGCGGCCCAGGTCATTCGCGATCAGGCACCGCGCAATCTCGATGACGCGCTGGCCAACGTCAGCGGCATTACCCAGGGCAATACGCTGGGCAGCACCCAGGATTCGGTGATGACCCGCGGCTTCGGTGACAACCGCAACGGCTCGATCATGCGCGACGGCATGCCCCTGGTGCAGGGCCGTGGCATGAACGCCACGGTGGACCGGGTTGAAGTGCTCAAGGGGCCGGCTTCGTTGCTCTACGGGATTCAGGACCCGGGCGGTGTGGTGAACATGGTCAGTAAAAAGCCAGAACTCGAGCAGTACAACGCCCTGACCCTGCGTGGCTCGACTTACGGCGACGGCAAGAACGGCAGCGGCGGCAGCTTCGACAGCACCGGTGCCCTGGGCACTTCCGGCCTGGCCTATCGCATGGTGCTGGACCACGAAGACGAAGATTACTGGCGCAACTACGGCGTGCATCGCGAGACCCTGGTGGCGCCGTCGCTGGCCTGGTTCGGCGAGCGCACCAAGCTGCTCTTCGCCTATGAGCATCGCGAATTTCTCACCCCGTTCGACCGTGGCACGGTGATCGATCCGCGCACCAACCACCCCTTGGACATCTCTCGCAATGAGCGCCTCGACGAGCCGTTCAACGACATGGAAGGGCGTTCGGATCTCTATCATTTCGAGGCCGATCACGAACTCAACGACAACTGGAACGCCCACTTCGGCTACAGCTGGAACCGCGAAACCTACGACGCCAGCCAAGTCCGTGTCACCGCCATCGACACCACTAAAGGCACCCTGACCCGCAGCATGGACGGCACGCAGAATGTGATCAGCACCGACCGGTTCGCCACGGCCAGCCTTGAAGGCAAGGTCAATGTTGCGGGCATGCAGCATGACTTGGTGTTCGGGATCGATGACGAGTACCGCAAGATCTACCGTGCCGACCTGATCCGCCAGAAAAGCCTGAGCACGTTCAGCTACCTCAACCCGGTCTATGGCCGTGAAGTCGAAGGCACCACAGTCAGCGCGGCGGACAGCGCCCAGACCGATTTGCTGCGTAGCGATTCGGTGTTTGTGCAGGACTCGATTCACCTCACCGACCAATGGATTTTTGTAGCGGGCGGGCGTTTCCAGGCGTACGACCAGTACGCCGGCAAAGGCGTGCCATTCAAGGCCAACACCGACAGCAACGGCCAGAAATGGGTGCCGCGCGCGGGCCTCGTCTACCGTTACACCGATGAATTGTCGTTCTACGGCAGCTACACCGAATCCTTCAAACCCAACTCGACCATCGCCCCCCTGAGCGGCAGCAGTACCGTGCTCGATGGCAGCATTGCGCCGGAAGAAGCCAAGTCCTGGGAGATCGGTGCCAAGCTCGATATGCCGGGGCGGGTCACCGGCAACATCGCCCTGTTCGATATCAATAAACGCAACGTATTGGTGGCCAATTCCGAAGGCCCGGTCACGATTTACAGCGCCGCCGGCGAAGTGCGTTCCCGTGGTCTTGAACTGGACCTGAGCGGTCAACTGAGCGATCGCTGGAGCATGATCGGCAGTTACGCCTACACCGATGCCGAAGTGACCGAGGACCCGGACTACAAGGGCAAGAAACTGCAAAACGTGGCCCGCAACAGCGGTTCGCTGTCGGCGGTGTACGACTTCGGCAATGTCATCGGTGGCGATCAACTGCGGGTCGGCGCGGGGGCGCGTTATGTCGGGGAGCGGGAAGGCAACGCGGTGAATGATTTCGAGCTGCCGGGCTACACGGTCGCCGACGCGTTCGCCACCTACGACACGCAACTCGACGGGCAAAAGGTCAAGTTTCAGCTCAACGTGAAGAACCTGTTTGACCGCACCTACTACACCTCGGCGGCGAGCCGGTTCTTTGTGTCGATGGGCGATTCGCGGCAGGTGACCTTGTCCAGCACGCTGGAGTTCTAACGCAAGACCGCGTCATCGTTTATCGCGAGCAGGCTCGCTCCCACAATTGGAATGCATTCCCCTGTGGGAGCGAGCCTGCTCGCGATGGCGGTCTGACAGCCGCTTGATATCCCGAACCTAGCGCAAAAACGCCTGCCGATATTCGCCCGGCGTCCCCGCCAAGACCTGGCGAAAGCGATTGGTGAAGTGACTGGCACTGGCAAATCCGCAGGTCAGCGCGATATCCCCCAGCGGCTGCGATGTCGAGCGCAATAATTCCCGCGCCCGGCCCAGTCGCCGTGCCAGCACGTACTGGTGCGGCGGCAGGCCGAAGCTTTCGCGGAACATCCGCGCAAAGTGGTACTCCGACAGCGCGCACAGCGCTGCCAGTTGTCCCAGGCTGATGGCTTCGCCCAACTGGCTGTCGATGTACTCCACCAACTGTCGCCGCTGATGCGCCGCCAACCCGCCCTTGAGTCGCAATCCGTCGCGCAGGCCGACCTGACTGAGCAAGGCATGGCTGAGCATTTCGTGGGCCAGGCTGCTGGTGAGCAGGCGTTCGCCGGGTTCATCCCAATTGAGGCCGATCATCTGTCGAAAGCGCCGCGCTTGCAGCGGGTCGTCGAGGAACGTGCCTTCGCGCAACTGCACTTCACGGGGCTCGCGGTCCAGCAACGTGACGCAGCCGAGGGCGAATTGTTCCGGGCTGAAATAGAGGTGGGCCAGACGAATGTCGCCATTGATCACCCAGCCTGACTGATGATCGGCCGGCAGGATGCACAGCTTGTCCGGGCCGCCCTTGGTGCCGGGCTGATCGCGGCGAAAGGTGCCGGTGCCGCCGGCGATGTAGCAGGACAAAGTGTGGTGGCTCGGCGCTTCGTAATCCTGGGCGTCGTGATGGTTGCTCCACAAGGCTGCCGCCATGCCGTCACCGAGCTCGGCGCTGTGCTCCAGGCGAGCATTGGGCGAGCGGTTGAGGGCTTGAAAGACTTGCAGGGTTTCCAGTGCGGGCATGATCAGTTCTCTCCAACGCCTTGCATCCTACTCCGTAGGCGTGCGCCTGCCAGCCAGTGGCGCGACAAAAGCGCAAGTTTATGCAAGTGCGGCATGGCGCGACGCCGGACACTGGGCTCCTATCGAGGAGCCTTTGTCATGAACCTTTCGTTGTATTTGTTGACCGTGCTGATCTGGGGCACCACCTGGATTGCCTTGAAATGGCAGTTGGGTGTCGTGGCGATTCCCGTGTCGATCGTTTATCGCTTCGGCCTCGCCGCACTGGTGCTGTTTGTGATGTTGCTGCTCAGTCGGCGGTTACAGGTGATGAACCGTCGTGGGCATTTGATTTGCCTGGCGCAAGGGCTGTGCCTGTTCTGCGTCAACTTCATGTGTTTCCTGACGGCCAGCCAGTGGATTCCCAGCGGTCTGGTCGCCGTGGTGTTTTCCACCGCGACACTGTGGAACGCCCTCAATGCACGGGTGTTCTTCGGCCAGAAAATCGCCCGTAACGTGCTGATGGGCGGCGCGTTGGGCTTGTGTGGTCTGGGCCTGTTGTTCTGGCCGGAACTGGTCGGCCATACCGCCAGCCCGCAAACCCTTCTCGGCCTGGGTCTGGCGCTGTGCGGCACCCTGTGTTTCTCGGCGGGCAACATGCTGTCGAGCCTGCAACAGAAAGCCGGGCTCAAGCCGCTGACCACCAATGCCTGGGGCATGGCCTATGGCGCGGCGATGCTGTCGGTGTGGTGCCTGGTCAAAGGCATTCCATTCGATGTGGAGTGGAGCGCCCGCTACATCGGTTCGCTGTTGTACCTGGTCATTCCGGGGTCGGTGATTGGTTTCACTGCTTACCTGACACTGGTCGGGCGTATGGGGCCGGAGCGCGCCGCGTATTGCACCGTGCTGTTCCCGGTGGTGGCGCTGAACGTGTCGGCGTTCGCCGAGGGGTATCAGTGGACCTTGCCGGCTCTGGTGGGGCTGGTGCTGGTGATGCTGGGCAACGTACTGGTGTTCCGCAAGCCCAAGGCACCGATGGTTCAGGGCAATGGCAAGCTGGCGTGAAGCCTTGTCAGGGTCGAGTGTGTTTTCAGCGCTCGATCCTGATCGCCACATACAACAGCGATGGCAACATGAAGTCGACAATGTGCTGGGCCCAGTCCTTGTAGTTCCAGTGTTGCGATTGGTCCATATTGAACCACTCGGCACCAATGACCTGGAAACAGAGGTAATAAAGAAAGAGTGCAATCAATAAGCCGATAATGGCGAACTTCTTCGCTTCGTGGAATTTCTTGCTGCTGGAGTTGATGTTCTTGTACAGATAGTACGTGCCAATGATGCAGAAGCTCGTGTACATGACTTCAAGGGTAATGATCAGCCAGTAGATCCGATGCTGGAGAATGGGCGAGGCAATCGCTCGTTCGCTGTATCTGGAACTCGCATGGGTGGTGTCCATGCTCAGGATATGCGACAGGTACTCATAGTTGGTGGCGTAATCGGTAATGTTGCTGTACATCACCAGTAAACCGAAGAAACTTACGAATAACATCAGTGTGGCTTTACTGAATTTTATGACGTGGTTGGTTGTGATTTGGCTCAAGGTTAAATATCTCCAGAACTAAGTTTCGGTGTGTTTTTAGTTTGGAGTTTATACGGCGGGTTATTTGTCTGGTCGTGAACTGAATTGCAGGATATGTAGCGCCAAGTTGAAGGTGCGGGTTTTTAAAGTGTGCGGGCAGGCATCGGTAACGCCTGCCCTGGGTTATTCAGCCTTTCCAGACTTGCGGGTTGACCAGGTCCTGTGGGCGTTCACCCAACAAGGCGCTGCGCAGGTTGGCCAGGGCACGATTGGCCATGGCTTCGCGGGTTTCGTGGGTCGCCGAGCCAATGTGCGGAAGCGTCACGGCGTTTTTCAGCTGAAACAGTGGTGATTCGGCCAGCGGCTCCTTTTCGTAGACGTCCAGCCCGGCGCCGCGAATCCGGTTGTTCTGCAAGGCTTCGATCAGTGCCGGTTCGTCGACCACCGGGCCGCGAGCGATGTTCACCAGAATCGCGCTCGGCTTCATCAACGCCAGTTCGCGATGGCTGATCAGGTGTTTGGTTTTCTCACTGAGTGGTACTACCAGGCAGACGAAATCAGCTTCGGCCAACAGTTCATCCAGGCTGCGCATCTGTGCGCCGAGTTCTTGTTCCAGCGCGGTCTTGCGGCTGTTACCGCTGTAGAGGATCGGCATGTTGAAACCGAAGCGCCCACGGCGAGCGATGGCCGCGCCAATGTTGCCCATGCCGACGATACCCAGGGTCTTGCCATGCACATCGCAACCGAACAACGCCGTGCCGACGCTCGCCTGCCATTGGCCTGCCTTGGTCCAGGCGTCGAGTTCCGCCACGCGCCGGGCACTGCTCATCAGCAGGGCGAACGCCAGGTCAGCGGTGCTTTCTGTCAGCACGTCCGGGGTGTTGGTGAGCATGATCCCGCGCTCACTGAGGTACGCGACATCATAGTTGTCGTAGCCCACCGAAACGCTGGACACCACTTCCAGTTTCGCGGCGTTCTCCAGTTGGGCGCGACCGAGTTTGCGGCCGACGCCGATCAGGCCGTGGGCGTGGGGCAGGGCTTCATTGAACTGGGCGTTGATGTCGCCATTTTTCGGATTCGGCACGATGACGTCGAAGTCTTGTTGCAGGCGTTCGACCATTTCAGGCGTGACGCGGCTGAAGGCGAGGACGGTCTTTTTCATGGGGCGGGGCTCGTCAGGGCGGAGGAGAATGCTGAGCACGCTAACATTCTTACCGGGATTTGTGCGAGTCGCGTAACAGCAGCTTGCAGCGCTTCATCCAGTTATACTGGCGCCTTTCGTGGCTCGCTGACCGGGCCCGACACTTTACGCATCACCCGGAGCTTTCATGACTTCCCCGAAACAACCGCCGGTCGCCGACACCTTGAGCGACGAGCAGGCAGAGCTGCCAGACAGCGTCGACAGCGAAACCAAAGCCGCCATCCCGGCGTTCAAGTTCCCGTTCAAGCCAGGAGAATTGGCCGGCGCCAAGAACGCCAGCCAGCCGTGGTACAAGAACGGCGCCAAGAATGGCCACACCAAGACGCCTGGCATGGCACCGCCAGGGACTCGGCGTTCGATGGGCAAGCGCTAAGATCCAGGCCATCACTGGCGATACATCCCTTGGCTCGAGCTGCCCGCAACGAAATAAGCGAGTCGTTCGCCGACGCCTGCGTCACCGTGTGCGCAGCGGCGTCCACTGCCTGTCTGGCGACATCCTCGCCAGACACTTGGAACAGCCCGCCGGCAGCGCCTGTCCGGCCACTCACTGGCCTTTGGCGGCCGGGTAAATCGAGTCCCATTCGGTGACATACGCGGTTTTGCTTTTTTTGTTGTAGAGACACAGCTCGGTGCCTTGCGCGCCTTTCATGTGCTTTTGCGGGTACTGACCTTGCAGCAGGAGCGCGGTGTAGCCGACGCGGTCGTCGAACTGGGCGGCATTGCCCACGGGGTTGGCATTCTTCAGGCCACTGGCCTTGGTGCAACTGGCCAGGACGGTTTTGTCGTAAGCGGCCCAGGCGTCGGGGCTGGAAGCCTGGGCCTGGGGGGCGAGGGCGGTGAGGCAGAGCAGGGTCAGGGCAGCGGTTTTCATGGGCCGGAAATTCTTTTGGAGGGCGAAGGACCGGATTATGCCTGAAGGAGGGTGTTCGTCAGGCTGGAACCGCTTCCCGGCGAACCACATGCATCCCGACGCTTTCATACAACCGCTGCGCGCGCAGGTTGTCCTCCAGCACCTTCAAATCCACAAAACCTTCGCGGCGTTGCTGGAACACCTTGAACGCGTGCAGCAGCAAAGCGCGGCCCACACCTCGCCGTTGAGCCCGTGGATGCACCACCAGGTCTTTGATGTAGGCGCTGGTCCAGCACTGGCACACGGCAACCACGCCTTCGGCATCCAGGGCAATGAAGCACAGGTCGGGATCGTATTCGGGGTCGGTTTCAAATTGCCGTTGCCAGCACTCCAGCGCCGGTACGCGACCACCGCCCTCGCGGTAACCCAGTGTCATTAACCGATGGGCGGTTTCGGCAAGTTCCGGGCGGTAGCGGGTCAATTGAAGATCGTTTGGCCAAGGATTGGCCGGCACAGCCTCCGCGAGGTTGCGCCGCATCAACAAGCAAAAGTCCTCGGCCAAGACTCAATGACCCTGTTCAGCCACAGCCTTGGCTGCCGTGATCAGGCACTGGGTCAGTTCGGGCGAGGAGAACTTGGTCAGCACCGCGTTGGCACCGGCCTGACGAGCCTTTTCACTGTTCATCGCGCTGTCCAGTGAGGTATGCAGCAGCACATAGAGGTGCGCAAAATCCGGCGTTTCGCGCAGGGTTCGGGTGAAGGCGTAGCCGTCCATTTCAGACATTTCGATGTCCGAGACAATCAGATTGATCTGCTGGGCGGTGCCTTGCAAATCCAGCAGGCAGTCGATGGCTTCCTTGGCGCTGCGCGCCGTATGGCATTGCAGGCCGAGATTGCGCAACGTGTGCACCGATTGCTGCAGGGCCACCTGACTGTCATCGACCACCAGAATCCGTGCGTTGCCCAACAGCTCGGCGTCTTCCATGCTCAGTTCGGTCGGTGCCGTTTCGATCTGCACCGGGGCGATGCCATGGATGACTTTTTCGATGTCCAGTACCTGCACCAGGGTGCCATCGACCGAGGTCACGCCGGTGATGTACGAGCGCACTCCGCCAGAGCCGAAGGGCGGCGGACGGATATCGGTGGTCAGGCAGTGAACGATCTTGCTCACCGCCTGGACGTGCAGGCCCTGCTTGGAGCGACTGACGTCGGTGACGATCAGGCAGCCGCCATTCGGGTCTTCCAGCGGACGTTCGCCGATGGCGCGGCTCAGGTCGATCACTGACAGCGACGCCCCACGCAGCGTGGCAATGCCTTTGACGTGGGGGTGCGACTCCGGCAGCTTGGTCAGCGGCGGGCAGGGGATGATTTCACTGACTTTGAGCAGGTTGATTGCCATCAACTTGCCGCTGCGCAAGGTAAACAGCAGAAGCGAAAGTGAATCTGCACGGGCTTTGATGGAAGACATATGTACCTTCTTGGGAAAAAGGTGATGGGCTATCGCGAGGATCGCCAATAACTTCGATGCCGGGTTATCGACTTGTTGGGGGCAGGCTTTAGGGCCAATACCAATCCATTGGTTTTAGCACGACACCTGTGGCGAGGGGGCAAGTTCGGCGTCACTTCATGCCGAGCCTCTTGGCCATCCGCCCAAGGTTCGCCCGATCCAGGCCCAGTTCACGCGCCGCACTCGCCCAGTTGTTGTGATGCCGCTCCAGGCACGCGCCGATCAACTGGCGCTGGTAGTTTTCGGTGGCTTCGCGCAAATCCCCCGTGACCAAAGCCATGGCGGCGGGGGCCGTTTGCTCGGCGGGTGCTTGCGCATTGGCATTGGGCAGGTCCAGGTCCGCTGCGCTCAAACTGAGAATCTTTGGCCGTTCCTTGCAGTTACCCAAGGCTTTCAGGGCGCTGCGGCCGATCAAGTGTTCCAGCTCCCGCACATTGCCCGGCCAGTCGTAAGCCAGCAGTGCAGCCTGGGCATCGGTGCTCAGGCGCAGGCTGTTGAGTCCCATGCGCGAGCGGTTTTGCTCCAGGAAGTAGCCGCTGAGCAGCAGCACGTCCCGCCCGCGATCACGCAGTGCCGGTACTAATAGTGGGTAAACGCTGAGGCGGTGATAGAAGTCGGCGCGGTAACGGCCGCTGCGCACTTCTTCGGCCAGGTCGCGGTTGGTCGCCGCGATCAGCCGCACGTCGACCTGATGCTCGGTATCCGAACCCAGTCGCTGCAATTGACCGCTTTGCAGCACCCGCAGCAATTTGGCCTGCACGGTCAGGGACAGCTCGCCGACTTCATCGAGAAACAACGTGCCGCCATTGGCCAGTTCAAATTTGCCGCGCCGATCATTCATCGCCCCGGTAAAGGCGCCGCGCACGTGGCCAAACAGTTCGCTCTCCACCAGGGTGTCCGGCAGAGCGGCGCAATTGAGGCTGATGATCGGTTTGTCGGCCCGGGTCGAAGCGGCGTGAATGGCCTGGGCCACCAGTTCCTTGCCGACCCCGGTTTCTCCGGTGATCAGCACGGTCAGGTCGCTGCCGCCCACCAGGTTGATTTCTTCCACCAGGCGCTTGTGCGCCTTGCTCTGGCCGATCATCTCTCGGTTCTGCTGGCCGCTGGCCTGGCGATAGACCTCGGCGCGCTGGTGTTCGTCCTCGACGCGATTGTTCAGGCGTTCGATGCGCTCGGCGGCGTTGACCGTGGCGGCGGCGAGGCTGGCGAAGGCTTCCAGCGAATCGAGTTCGATCGGTTGAAACTGTTCCGGATCGAGGGCGTCGAGGGTCAGCAGCCCCCACGGACGTTCATCGATAAACAGCGGACAACCCATGCAGTCATGGACTTCGAGATGATCATCCAGGCCCTCGACCAGACCGTCATAAGGGTCGGGCAGGTTGCTGTCGGCGGCGAAGCGGGTCGGCCCGGAACTGCTGAGCAAGGCTTCGAAGCGCGGGTGCTCACTGACCTTGAAGCGGCGGCCGAGGGTGTCGGTACTCAAGCCGTCGACGGCCAGCGGCACCAGCCATTCGCCGTCAAGGCGCAGCAGGGCCGCCGCATCGCAAGGGAGCAGGGCGCGCATGGCTTCCAGCAAGCGCCGATAGCGCTCGCCTTCGGGCAGTTCGCGGGACAGGTCCGAGACCAGTGGCAGCAGGGCGGTTAGCAGGGATTTTGCAGTCATAGTGACTCCATGTAGTCGGTGTGACTATAAGGCAAGCTGTGTCGATATGACTATCTGTTATGTAACTTATTGATTTTTAACAATATAAATATTGGCATGGAAACTGATAAGTACAGGGCAAACGTTGAGAAAACCTCGTTGCCCTGGAGTCACTTTATGCTTAGCGCCCAAGACCGTGCCATCGTCAAATCCACTGTACCGTTGCTGGAAAGCGGCGGCGAAGCCTTGATCACCCACTTCTACCGCATGATGCTCTCCGAGTATCCGCAAGTGCGCCCGCTGTTCAACCAGGCTCACCAGGCCAGCGGTGACCAGCCGCGCGCCCTGGCTAATGGCGTACTGATGTATGCGCGCCACATCGACCAACTCGACCAGTTGGGCGACCTGGTGGCCAAGATCATCAACAAGCACGTGGCCCTGCAGATTCTGCCGGAGCACTACCCGATTGTCGGTACCTGCCTGTTGCGCGCAATCGCCGAAGTCCTGGGCGAAGAAATCGCTACTCCGGAAGTGATCGCGGCTTGGGGCGCGGCTTACGGTCAACTCGCGGACATCCTGATCGGTGCCGAAACCAGCATCTACGATCAGAAGGAACAGGCACCGGGCGGCTGGCGCGGGGCGCGGGAATTCATCGTGGCGGCCAAAGTCGAAGAAAGCGCGGAAATCACCTCGTTCTACTTCGAACCGGCAGATAAAGGCCCGATTCTGGCAGCAGAGCCAGGCCAGTACATCGGCATGAAACTGATCCTCGATGGCGAAGAGATTCGTCGTAACTATTCACTGTCGGCCTTGGCGAACAAAGGCCAGTACCGCATCAGCGTCAAGCGGGAAACCGGCGGTCGTGCCTCCAATCATTTGCACGATCAGTTGCACGTAGGGTCGAGCATCCAGTTGTTCCCGCCATCGGGCGAGTTCACCCTGACCGCCAGTGAAAAACCGCTGGTGCTGATCAGCGGCGGCGTCGGCATCACCCCGACCCTGGCGATGCTCGAAGCGGCGCTGGAAACCGAGCGGCCAGTGCACTTCATCCACTGCGCCCGCAATGGCAGCGTTCACGCCTTCCGCGACTGGATCGACGGTCTGGCCGAGCGTTACCCGCAACTCAAGCGCTTCTATTGCTACGACGAAGATGACGGCGTCACCGCGGCGGCACACAAGGTCGGGTTGTTGAGCCAGGAGCAACTGGGCGAATGGCTGCCGGCAGAGCGCGATGTGGACGCTTACTTCCTGGGCCCTAAAGGCTTCATGGTGGCCATCAAGCGGCACCTCAAGGCCTTGGGCGTGCCGGAGAAGCAAAGCCGTTATGAGTTCTTCGGGCCGGCTGCGGCGCTGGAGTAAGTCACCGAACGCGACTCGGGAGATCGAGTCGCCTTCTTCGCGAGCAGGCTCGCTCCCACAGTGATCGAGGTGAGCACAAGATTTGTGTTCAACCGAAATCCATTGTGGGAGCGAGCCTGCTCGCGAATGCCGCTCCGCAGTCTTGAATTGAAATAACGCATAAAAGTTAATCCCTTCTTAACCCGCTTATCGTCTATTCCCCCGACATCCCCCGACACGCGCCAGGCGTGTAGACTGGCGGGCAATCGATACCTTGAAGGGAAACGCGATGAGCGAGGAAACAATGCGGTTGGGCCGTGAGCGGCGCTTTCTGGTGTTGCTGGGCATTATCTGCCTGGCGTTGATCGGCGGCGCGCTGTACATGCAAATCGTACTGGGCGAGGCCCCTTGCCCGCTGTGCATCCTGCAACGTTATGCCTTGCTGCTGATCGCGCTGTTCGCCTTCATCGGCGCCGCAATGCGCACCCGTCGCAGCATCACGCTGTTTGAAACCCTGGTGGTGATCTGCGCGCTGGCAGGCGTCGGGGTGGCCGGGCATCACGTCTACACGCAGTTTTATCCGGCGGTGAGTTGCGGCATCGATGTGCTGCAACCGATCGTGGACGGCTTGCCGCTGGCGAAGATCTTCCCTCTGGGTTTCCAGGTGGATGGCTTCTGCTCTACGCCGTACCCGCCGATCCTCGGATTGTCCCTGGCGCAATGGGCGCTGGTGGCCTTCGTGCTGGTCGTCGTGCTGGTGCCGCTGCTCACGGTGCGTAACCGCAAAGCCCTGCGCTGAAGAGCCTGAAAAAGCCCCGGTCCTCGATGAGAGGCCGGGGCTTTTTTTGTCTCGAAGAATGCGTTTCAGCGGCTTTGTAAAAAGAGCGTGACGTGTGGCAATGAAGGGTGTGACACGTGTGCGACATGTTGTCACATCAAGGGTGTCGCAGCGGCGCCCGGGACGGCGGATTGGTGCGCGGTCAGGCAAGGAAATTGGCCTGCCTGGCGGGCAGGCCATTTTGCCCCGGTCAGGCTGGAGCAGGCAGTTTTAACAGGCTCTGGCAATTTGCCAGAGCCCTTGTCATATCGGGGTTTGGGGCAGGTCGGCGGCACCTGGAGCTGCCCGGAGACTGTCTGAATCGCGGCTGGTAGACCTACAATTTTTGGTGTTTTTGTTGAGAATTAATTTCGATAAGATGCGCCACTTTTACGAAAACCGGTAAGTATTGTTGCCTGTTTGGATAAAAATTATTTCGGGATGAGACATGGTTTATAAAACGCTACATATCTACAATCGCCCGCACTGAATTCCCGACTCCGCTCGCCCTGACTCAGGAGCATGAGCAGAAACCGGGTGTCGAGAGGCCGGGTGGCTTCATGCGACCCCCTGGTGTCGGTGCCTCCAATTATCCGCACCAAATGGAATTGGTCTGTAACAAGGCCTTTGACCACGAATTCGAATAAGAACTCAACGCTAGCCCAGGATTTGTCGAAACGCGTCTGACGCACGACGGGCCAGCCCTTATTCAATCCAAGAAAAATGCCAACCCTTGGCAGGGTGAAGTGTTGGCGATCAAAACCCAACTGCATTGCGCAAGCAGCTTTAGAGGTCGTGAGATGAGTAAAAACAGGTACCCCAGATTACTAGGCCTAGTGCCGCTGCTCGGCACGTTGTTGCTGGGAGGCTGCAACATGACCTTGCTCAATCCCACGGGCCAGGTTGGCCTGGAGCAGCGAAACCTGATCATCACCGCAACGCTGCTGATGCTGTTGGTCGTGGTCCCGGTCATCGTGATGACTTTCCTGTTCGCCTGGAAATATCGCGCGTCCAACACTAACGCCACTTACACGCCGAAATGGAACCACTCCACCAAGATCGAGATCACGGTGTGGACTGTTCCGATTCTGATCATCCTTGCCCTGGGTTACATCACCTACAAGACGACCCACGAGCTGGATCCGTACCGTCCGATTCAATCCGACGTGAAGCCGGTGACCATCGAAGTGGTCGCGCTGGACTGGAAGTGGCTGTTCATCTACCCGGAACAAGGCATTGCCACGGTCAACAAGATCGTGTTCCCTGCGCACACGCACGTTAACTTCCGGATCACCTCCGACACCGTGATGAACTCGTTCTTCATCCCGGGCCTGGGCGGCCAGATCTACGCGATGGCGGGCATGCAGACCAAGCTGCACCTGATCGCCGACCGCAACGCTGAAATGGATGGCATCTCGGCCAACTACAGCGGTGCCGGTTTCACCGGTATGAAATTCAAGGCAATCGCCACGTCACAGGAAGATTTCGACGCCTGGGTCAGCGAAGTCAAAAAGGCACCTAAACAGCTTGAACAAGCTGAATACGCTGCCCTTGCCAAGCCAAGCCAGAACAACCCAGTCGAGCTCTACTCCTCGGTTACGCCGAACCTGTTCCAGACCGTCGTCGACAAGTACGAAGGCATGAAACCAGGTCCGAAACTGAACCACGAGAAGAAAGAGAAAGAAGTCGCCGCTACGGACATGAACTCGCATTCAGCTGCCGGGGCAGAGGAGTAAACGATGTTTGGTAAATTAAGTTGGGAAGCGGTCCCGTTCCACGAGCCGATCGTGATGGTGACCATCGCCATGATCGCGCTGGGTGGTCTGGCACTGTTCGCTGCAATCACCTACTTCAAGAAGTGGACCTACCTGTGGACCGAGTGGCTGACGTCGGTCGACCACAAGAAAATCGGCGTGATGTACATCGTCGTCGCCATGGTCATGCTGCTGCGCGGCTTTGCCGACGCCATCATGATGCGTACCCAGTTGGCCATGGCCACCGAGGGTTCGCCTGGCTACCTGCCACCTGAACACTATGACCAGATCTTCACCGCTCACGGTGTGATCATGATCATCTTCATGGCGATGCCATTCTTCACCGGCCTGATGAACCTTGCAGTGCCGCTGCAGATCGGCGCGCGTGACGTTGCCTTCCCGTTCCTGAACTCCCTGAGCTTCTGGCTGCTGGTGTCCGGCGTTGTGCTGATCAACCTGTCCCTGGGCGTCGGCGAATTCGCCAAGACCGGTTGGGTTGCCTATCCGCCGCTGTCGGGCCTGCAATACAGCCCTGGCGTGGGGATGGATTACTACATCTGGGCGCTACAGCTATCGGGTCTGGGTACGACGCTGACGGGGGTCAACTTCCTGGCCACCGTGCTGAAAATGCGTACCCCTGGCATGAAGCTGATGGACATGCCGATCTTCACCTGGACCTGCACCTGGGCCAACGTCCTGATCGTGGCTTCGTTCCCGATCCTGACCGCTACCCTGGCACTGCTGACGCTTGACCGTTACATGGATTTCCACATTTTCACCAATGAACTTGGTGGCAATCCGATGATGTACGTCAACCTGTTCTGGGCCTGGGGTCACCCTGAGGTGTACATCCTGATCCTGCCGGCATTCGGCATTTTCTCGGAAGTCATCTCCGCCTTCACCGGCAAAAAACTGTTCGGCCACCACTCGATGATCTACGCCTCGGGCGCGATCTCGGTACTGGGCTTCATGGTTTGGCTGCACCACTTCTTCACCATGGGCTCCGGGGCCAGCGTCAACGCCTTCTTCGGTCTGGCGACGATGCTGATTTCCATCCCGACGGGTGTGAAACTGTTCAACTGGCTGTTCACCATCTACCAGGGCCGTCTGCGCTTCACCAGCCAGGTGATGTGGACCCTGGGCTTCATGGTGACCTTCGCCATCGGCGGCATGACCGGTGTACTGCTGGCCATCCCGGGTGCTGACTTCGTTCTGCACAACAGCCTGTTCGTGATCGCGCACTTCCACAACGTGATCATCGGCGGTGCGGTATTCGGTTACATCGCTGGTTTCGGCTTCTACTTCCCGAAAGCGTTCGGCTTCAAGCTGCACGAAGGTTGGGGCAAGGCAGCGTTCTGGTTCTGGATCAGCGGCTTCTTCGTCGCCTTCATGCCGCTCTACGCGCTGGGCTTCATGGGCATGACTCGTCGTCTGAACGCCACCACCAACCCTGAGTGGGTGCCGTACCTGTACGTCGCCATGGTCGGTGCGGTGATGATCGCGTTCGGTATCGCCTGCCAACTGATCCAGCTGTACGTCAGTGTGCGTGACCGCAACAAGCCAGAGAACAAGTGCGACCACGGTGACCCGTGGAATGGCCACACCCTGGAATGGTCGACCTCGTCGCCACCTCCGTTCTACAACTTCGCTGTGCTGCCTAAGGCCGACTGCATCGACCCGTTCACCGAAGCCAAGGAAAACGGTACCGCGTACAAGGCTCCGGCCAAGTACGAACCGATCCACATGCCAAACAACACCGCCACCGGTGTGGTCATGGGCGCTCTGTTGACCGTGTTCGGCTTCGCCATGATCTGGCACATCTGGTGGCTGGCCATCGCCAGCTTCGCTGGCACCGTGATCTACTTCGCGATCCACGCGGCCCGTGATGATCAAGGCTATATGGTGCCGGTCGACGTGATCGAACGCATCGAAGCCGAGCAGCACAAGCGTCTGGTAGCGGCAGGGAAAATCCCGGCCACCGCCACCCGTGTTGAAACCTCGTTGGAACAGGCTTAAACCATGTCGAATTTAGTGACCAATGTTGGACACGCCCATGGTGACCATGGGCACGATGACCACCACCACGACTCGGGCGAGACGACCGTATACGGTTTCTGGCTCTACCTGATGACCGACTGCATTCTGTTTGCGTCGATCTTCGCGGTGTACGCGGTTCTGGTAAATAACGTAGCGGGTGGCCCGTCGGGCCACGACATCTTCGAACTGCCTTACGTACTGGGCGAAACCGCTCTGCTGCTGTTCAGTTCGATCACCTACGGCTTCGCCATGCTGGCGTTCTTCCGTGGCAACAAGACGCAGGTCCTGGGCTGGCTGGCCATGACCTTCCTGTTCGGTGCCGGCTTCATCGGCATGGAGATCAACGAGTTCCACATGTTGATCTCCGAGGGCTACGGCCCTAGCCGTTCCGGCTTCCTGTCCGGGTTCTTCACCCTGGTCGGCACCCACGGTCTGCACGTGACCAGCGGTCTGATCTGGATGGCGATCATGATGTACCAGGTCAACAAGCACGGCTTGACGGCGACCAACAAGACTCGCCTGAGCTGCCTGAGCCTGTTCTGGCACTTCCTGGACGTGGTGTGGATCTGCGTATTCACGGTTGTTTATCTGATGGGGACTATGTAAATGGCTAACGCAGCTCATTCCCACAATGGTCACGACGACGCCGGTCACGGCAGCGTCAAGTCCTACGTCATTGGCTTCGTCCTGTCGGTGATCCTGACCGCGATTCCATTCGGTCTGGTGATGTTCCCGTCGCTGCCGAAGTCGACCACCCTGTGGATCGTACTGGCGTTCGCGATCATCCAGGTGCTGGTGCACCTGGTGTACTTCCTGCACCTGGACCGTTCGGCCGCGCAGCGTAACAACGTGATTGCGTTTGTTTTCGCCGCGATCGTGATCGTCCTGCTGGTTGGCCTGTCGCTGTGGATCATGTTCAGCATCCACACGTTCATGATGGCGAAGTGAGGTAAGTCCGGATGTCCTTTAAGCACTTTATCCAAATCACCAAACCGGGGATCATTTTCGGTAACGTGCTTTCTGTGGCAGGCGGATTTTTCCTGGCCTCCAAAGGGCATGTCGATCTGGCCATTTTCCTGGCCGCCATGATCGGCACGTCCCTGGTGGTCGCCTCCGGTTGCGTGTTCAACAACTGCATCGACCGCGACATCGACCTGAAGATGGAACGCACCAAGAACCGGGTGCTGGTCCAGGGCTTGATCTCCCTGAAACTGGCCCTGGTCTACGCGACCGTCCTGGGCGTCGCGGGCGTTGCGCTGTTGTACAAGGTGGCCAACCCGTTGGCCGCGCTGTTCGCGGTGATCGGTTTCGTCATCTACGTCGGCTTCTACAGCCTGTACCTCAAGCGCAAGTCGGTTCACGGCACGCTCGTGGGCAGCCTGTCGGGCGCCATGCCGCCGGTGATCGGTTACGTCGCGGTGAGCAACACCTTCGACATGGCCGCGCTGACCCTGCTGGTGATGTTCAGCCTGTGGCAGATGCCGCATTCCTACGCCATCGCGATCTTCCGCTTCAACGATTACCTGGCCGCCTCCATCCCGGTGCTGCCTGTGAAGCGCGGAATCGAAGTGGCCAAGAAGCACATCCTGATCTACATCCTGGCCTTCCTCGTGGCGACCTTGATGTTGACCTTCAGCGGTTACGCCGGCATGAGCTACCTCGCCGTCGCCGCGGCCATGGGCATGTACTGGCTGTACATGGCCTGGACCGGCTACAAGGCAGTGGATGACACGGTCTGGGCACGCAAGCTGTTCGTGTTCTCGATCTTCACCATTACCGCGTTGAGCGTGATGATGTCCCTGGACTTCAAAGTGCCGACCGAGCTGTTGCTGACGTACGCGCCTTAAGCATCGAATGCTGAATTGAAAAGCCCCGCCTTCGAGAGAAGCGCGGGGCTTTTTCATTTATGCGCGGTTGTTGCACGGTGCATCGAGCACCTTCACCACGTCATCGATGATGGCCTTGCTCATGTCCTGCAAGAAGTGCGAGGCCCAGGCGTGTCGGTCGGTGTCGCGGGTCATCGCGGCGTCGCTGGCGAGCAGTTTGGCGAGGTGGAGCAGGTCGGAGGCGTGGGACAGGGCAGAGATGATCGGGACGCCGGCGTTGATGCGGAACAGGGGGGCGTTGGCGTGGTAGGAGAAAGGGGTGAGGCCGATGGTTTTGAGGTCTTGTGGAATGGTCATTGGGCTTCACCTCCTGCTGGTTGGGAGGTGTTGGGTGCAAAAGCATAAATTTGGAACGGATAGCTGGCATGCATAAGGAAAACACCGAATGTGCCCATATCGAATTCGAGTTCTCAGGCCCGGTCGCTGAATTGGCAGCGACGGGCGAAGGTAGTCAGACAGGATGAGGTCGGCAATCGTGGCGATCTGGTGGCCGGGGAGGTCGATTGGACGGCGCAAACCCCTGTGGGAGCGAGCCTGCTCGCGATGGCGGGGTGTCAGGCGCCATTAATACTGGATATGACGACCCCATCGCGAGCAGGCTCGCTCCCACTGGGATAGGGGGAATCGGTTATTTTTGCGGCTTGTCCAGCAACCGGAAAAACCGCTCCCGCACCTGCACATGATCACTGTGCGCCACGTTGAATCGCAGAAACTGATTGGCATCCTGCGCCTTGCTCAGCAAGGTTCCCGGTGCCAGTACCAAGTCGATTTCCAGACCCTTTCTGGCCAGGCACTCGGCTTTGAATCCTTCTGGCAATCGGGTCCAGATGTACAACCCTTCCCCCGGCAGCGATGACACCGAACACCCGGCTTCGCCCAGCCACGCCGCCACCCGGCTGTTCGACTCGTAGAGCCGGTCCACCGTGCGGCGCATGTGTTTGGCGTAGCTGCCGTCGCTGAGCATGGTGCAGATAATCTGCTCGGCCATTTCCGAGGTCATGCCACCGCAGGCCATTTTCAGCGTCACCATCCGCGCCGCCAGTTGCGGTGACAGCACGGCGAAGCTGACGCGGCTATTGGCGGTCAGGGTTTTGGAAAACCCGGAGACGTAAGAGACATTGTCCAGCCCGCTCGCCGCCAGGCGCGGCGTTCGGCGTTGCTGCATGTCGCAGTACAAATCGTCTTCGAGGATGTGGAAGTTGTAGCGATGGCTCAGCTCCACCAAGCGGTAGACCTGCGCCGAGGTGAACGAATGCCCGGTCGGGTTGTGCAGGGCATTGTTGGTCATGTAGAGCACGGGACGATGGGTGATCAGCAATTGCTCGAACGCGTCCAGGTCCATGCCGTCGCACTCGCGGCGGATGGTAATGACCTTGACGCCATGCCAGGCCAGATTGGTGTGCATCGTGAAGTAACACGGGTCATCGAGCAGCACCGTGTCGCCGGGTTTGACCAGCAGGCGCATCAGCATGTCGATGGCTTGTACGGTGTTGGCGGTGGTGATGATCTGCTCCACCGGCGCTTCGATGCCCAAGGTCGACATCTTGACCCGCAAGGCCTGGCGCAATGGCAGGTAACCGCTGGCGTTGCCGTATTCGCCCATGCGCAAAGTGGTCGCGCGCAGCGTTCCGCGCACGGCCTTGAGCAATTCTTCGGCGGGCAACCACGAGGACGGCAGAAAACCGGCCCCCGGGCGCAAAGCACCATTGTCCAGCAGTACCGCGCGGCGGACGACGCTGAGGGTGTCTTGGGGGAGCAGGTCCGGCCCGGCGTTGGCTGGCAGGGTGCTGCTGGAGCGGTGCACGTAGTGCCCGGAACCCTGGCGGGAAACCACCAGGCCCTTGGCCCGCAAGCGGTCCAGGGCGTCGACCACCGTGGACTTGCCCACGTGCATCAAGTCGGAGAGTTCGCGAATCGGCGGCAGCCTCGACCCGTGGGGCAGGCCGCCCTGGCTGATCGCCACCGTGAGTTGATCGACGATCTGCTGGACCAGCGGCACACCTGGCTGGAACTCGATAGCGGCGATCACTGCTCGCTGAGCCTGCATTTTACTGGTCTCTCCGGCAGTAAAGTTCGTTTGATTCTATACGAACTTGCTCTGATCAAGACAGGCATCTCTTTTTACTATCACTTTGGAAAGTTTTCGGATTATCGACCTGTTGCCGGTCATTCAGTCGCCAGGTTCATGAGGTGCCGCATGAGTTTAGAAACAACCGCCGTCGTGGCGAAACCGGTGATCAACCTGCGGTTGTTCACCATTCGAATCATCACGGCCGTGGCGTTGTTCGCGGTGCTGGGCAAGGCCAACGTCTGGCTCGATACCGCCACCAACAGCATTCTGGCCCTGGGGTATCGGGCCTTGTTGCTGCTGCTGCCATTGACGTTGCTGGTCCTCGGTCGCCGTTCCCTGAGTGTCACGCTGCTGTGCGCTGCCGCCGGCCTGGTGCTGTTGGCCGTCACCCACAACCAGGGCGTTGTCATGTTTGCCGCGGCGCTGTTTGCCTACGGCATCGCGATTGCCGGTTACCTGATCAAGAGCGAAGCGGCACAGACCAAGGAAGGCGCGGCCTACAACCGCGTCGCCATGAACATGGGCAGCCTGCTGGCAGGTCTGATCCTGCTCTCGCCATTGCTGACCCCCACCCTGTTTTTCCTCGGCGCGGCCGGTTTTGTCCTGCTGTGCCTGCCCATCGCCCTGGGGGCGACCTTCACCTGCGATCCCGTGGTTGCCCGTCCGGCCGGCCAGGAAGGCAGCGGCTGGGGCAATAAACTGCCGTGGGTCATCGCCGGCGTCATCATGGGCATCAAGCTGTTTGGCGTGTTCTCGATCCTGCCGCAAGCGATCCTGCTCAAGACCGGCGAGCTGCCGGCCTGGTACGGCCTGATGCTGATCCTCAACAGCGCCGTGGTGGTCTTCGCGCAAGTGCCGGTCATGAAACTGATCGAGCGCACCGGGCGCTTCAAGGTGCTGACAGTGATCGCCATCATCGTCGGCGGTTTTGCGGTGCTGTCTTCACCGGCGGCGTTCCACGTCGAAACCCTGGTCGGCGCGCTGGTCTGGGTGGCGCTGCTGTCCATCGCCGAGTGCGCGTTCAGTCACCTCGATTACTTCTCGGTCAAGCAGAACAACATGTTCGTCAAGGAAGTGTCCCTGGGCGTCGGCGCCGGGTTGACCGTGTTGATCATGCGGGTCATGCCGCCTCCCTATAACGCGCTGGTGCTGGCGGCCATCGGCGCTGGCGGGATTCTGGTCTGGTATTGGCTCAACCGTAAATCGATCGCGTCGCTGCATGACTGAGTCATCGCCGTTTCGGTTTTCATTTTGCAAGTCGGGGATTTTATGAATACGACTTCGTGTGTAGTAGTGGTGGGGTACAACGGCAGCCGGGTTCACGATGTCCAGAAGCTGCGCGAATTGTGCAAGTCGCTGTACAACGCGCGGCTCATCCTGCTGGTCGAGCAGATCCAGCCCCAGGACGACCAGGTCGCGGATCATGTTTGCAGTACATCGCTGGCCGAGAAGGACGTTCCGGCCTCTCTCGAACTGGTGGTCGGTTGCCTTGATGCCGATTGCTGGAAGCTGATCGGGGTACTGCCGTTTTCGGATCGCGGTGTGCTGCTCGGTGCGGCGCTGGCCAGCCATTTCGGCCTGCCCGGCATCACCCCGGCCGAGGCGCGGGCGGGGCTCGACAAACAGATTTTCCGCCAGCTCGAAGCGACGGCCACTGAGGCGCCCGAGGATTACCGGCCGATCCTTTCCACCCGGATCGAGGGCCTTCCGGAACTGCGTCAGCGCGTGATCGAAATGGGCGGCAAGGCGTTCATCAAGCCGGCCTGCGAAGGTGCCAGCCGCGGCTGCCGGGTCATTCGGCACCCGTCCGAATGTGACGAGGCCTGGCAGGCGCTCAAGCCCTATCGCGAGGGGGGCATCGTACTCGAAGAGTTGATCCAGAACGCCCGGGAATACAGCTGGGACTATGTTGCGGGAAGCACCTGGATCACCGAGAAAACCACCACCGATGGCGCCTACCGCGCCGAGATCCAGCAAGTGGTGCCCGCCCCTTTGGCAGAGGACGCACAGGCGCGGCTGATGGCCGCCGGCCGACACATGGCCGGGTTGGTGTCGCAGGACAACGGGGCCTGGCACAACGAAGTTTTCCACAGGGCCAATCACCGCACCTCGGCCGTCGAAACCAACATGCGTCCCGGTGGCATGCACATCTGGGACCTGGCACGTAGGGCGTTCATCGACTTCGACCCGTGGGAGCGCTGGGTCCGCTGGGCCGTGGAAGGCCAGGTCGCCAACCACGATCCGGTGTCGCGCGGCTACTGCGGCATACGCCTGTTGCGAGCGAACACCGGCGGCATCCTGCGGGATGTACCGGACATCCCGTCGCTGGCCCGTTCGCTGAACATCGAGCTGGTGGAAGCGGTGCTGACCAAGCGCATCGGTGATTCGGTCAGTGCACTGGTGAAAGACAACTTTTCGTTCATCGGCCACATCGTGTTGTTCAACGAGCGATACGAGGACCTCAGCGTGGACCTGTTGCGTCTGGCCGAGGCCATTGAATCAAGTGTCGGGATCACCAGCCTGGCCGCACCGGCAAGGGCTGTGGGTTGAGTCGTGGATCAAGCCGCGGCGATCGATGTTTTTTGCAGTATTGATCAAGAGGGAAAGGTAAATGAATGCACACATGACCTGTGATGAGCGCTTCATCGCTCTGGCACGGGAATTCGACTATGACATCTACGGCGAGAACACCGCAGGCGGGCATTACGCGCCGCTGATTCGTCATCACGATGAACTGTATATCAGCGGTCTGGTGCCGCGCATGAACGGCAAAATCCACTACCCGGGGCGGGTCGGACTGGAACTCGACATGGCGGACGCGCAGGCGGCCGCCAGCATCAGTGCCATGCGGGGATTGGCGCTGATCGTGGATGCCATCGGTTCGCTGGACAAGATCAAATCCTTGATCCGGATAACGGTGTATGTGAAGTCCACGGCCGATTTTGTCGACCTCAGTGAAGTCGCCAACGGTGCGTCGGATGTGTTCAGTCACGTACTGGGTGACGCCGGGAAACATACACGCACCACAGTCGGTGTTTATCAATTGCCAAAAAATGCGGCCATTGAAGTGGATATGATCGTGGCGTTGCGACCGTCGACGTTATAAATGAAGTTGACCGGCTTTACACTGTTGAAGGGTTGGCCTAATGTCGGGTAATTCAGTTCGGCAGAATAAGTTGGAAGCAGCTAATGAATAACGTTCAGGGTGCGTTTTTTTCATATAAGGACTTTCGCCAGAGTCTGGATCGGCAACCGGTCAAACCTCGTGTGTGGAAAGGTACCGAACTTTGCGATATGCGCCAGACCCTCGAGGCCAGCGACGTCGATATCGTTGCGCTGGCCCACGATAATACGCTGGAAGGCTGCCAATTGACGCCCGGCATGGCGGTGTCCATGCAATGGCTGGTGCCCGGTTCAACACTCGATGGCCATGTCCATGCCTGGTGGCATCTGTTCATCATCCAGTCGGGCAGCGGTACGTTGTCACTGGGGGATGCAGACGAGGTCAACATCGGCCCCGGGGATGTCTTGCTGGTGCCGGCCTGGACCCGCCACGGCTTCGTCAATACCAGCGCTACCGAGCCGCTGGCCATGCTCAACCTCAGCAACATGCCGCAAATGGCATTGCTATCCAATCACGCCGCCAACGTTGGCCTGATACCCCGCCCGCTGTAATTTCTTCTCGGCTGCACACCAGGGAGTCCGCGTACGCTGACTCCCTTTTTTGATTTTTACGCACCTCAAAAATGCCTTCAGACAACTGAAATGCTCTGATTTCTGTATCGATAGAAACAGATAATTTCTGTATCTGTTCAGCGCTTAATCAACTTACTACGATCGCTTCAAATGCAACGGATTAATGTGTTTGATGCAAGGGAGCGTTCTATGGAAAGTACGAAATTAAAGCTGTATCTGGGTGCGGACTATGTCAGTGCTTTTGCCATGTCGGCGTTTGTGGCTTTAAAGGAAAAACAACTTTCCTTTGAACTGGTAACGCTGGATTTGAAGGCGCGTGACAACTATCTGCAAAGTTATCGCGATCTTTCGCTGACTTGCAAAATCCCTGTGTTAGTTCACGAAGGTTTTGCGCTTTCGGAATCTTCAGCCATTGCCGAATATCTGGAGGAGCTCGTTCCAGACTCAAACAGAATTTACCCGCAAGGCATCAAGCAGCGCGCCCGTGCCCGTCAATTGCAGGCTTGGTTGCGCAGCGATCTGCTCGTGGTGCGCAGGGAGCGTCCGTTTGATCTGGTGTATTTCGGCAAGAAGGACACGCCGCTGTCCGACGAGGCCCGGGCCGCGGTCGACCGGTTGTTCTTCGTGGCGGATCGTTTGCTGGAGGAGGGCGCCGAGCACCTGTTCGGCGACTGGAGCATTGCCGACACCGACCTGGCGATCATGCTCAACCGACTGGTTGCCAACGGCGATCCGGTCCCGGCGCGCCTCGCGGCCTATGTGCAGCGCCAATGGGATCGCGACAGCGTCCGGGCATGGATGGACTTAGAGCGCAAAGCGCCCGCCATCCAGTAACCATCGCCAGTACAGGAGCGCTGCCATGCAAGGACTGTCGGAGCACGAAAAATACAAACCCTATAACGCGCGCACCATCCGCGACACGCCGTACTGGCACAAGCTGACACCTGCGTTGCAGGAAGCCATGACCGTGGTCGCCCGGGTCATGCCGTTTCGCACCAACGAATACGTGCTGGGGACACTGATCGACTGGAACAACATTCCGGACGATCCGATTTTCCGCATGACCTTTCCCCACAAGGACATGCTGCTCCCTGACGAGTACCAATCGCTCAAGCAGTTGATCGAGCAGGACGACAGCGCCGCCATCAAGCGGCGGATCGAGGCGATCTGGCTGCGCATGAACCCGCACCCGGCGGGGCAGCTGACGCACAACGGCGCCACCCTCGACGGAAAAGTCCTGCCGGGCATTCAGCACAAGTACCGCGAGACCGTGCTGTTTTTCCCCGGTGCCGGTCAGACCTGTCATGCGTACTGCACCTTCTGTTTCCGTTGGGCACAGTTCATCGGCGAAGAAGAACTCAAGTTCAATGCGCGCGAATCCCAGGAACTGGTGAGTTACCTGCGGGTGCACACCGAGGTCACCGACGTGCTGATCACCGGCGGCGACCCGCTGATCATGAACAGCCGATCCCTGGCCGGGTACATCGAGCCGCTGCTGGAATTGCCTCACCTGAAGAGTATTCGCATCGGCACCAAGTCGGTGGCCTATTGGCCGCAACGATTCGTCACTGACAAGGACGCGCCGCAGCTGCTGGCGCTGTTCAAGCGGATCGTCGCGGCCGGGAAAAACCTGTCGATCATGGGGCACTACAACCACCCCGTAGAGATCCGCCAGGACATCGCCCGTCAGGCTGTCGAACGCATCCGCTCCACGGGCGCGACCCTGCGCATGCAGGCGCCGGTGATCCGCCACATCAACGAAAACCCTGCCGATTGGGCAGCGCTGTGGACCGAAGGCGTACGGCTCGGGGCGGTGCCTTATTACATGTTCGTCGAGCGCGACACCGGCCCCAGCCATTACTTCGCGATGCCGCTGGCGCGGGCGTTCGAAATCTTCCAGGCCGCCTACCGCACGGTGTCGGGCCTGGCGCGCACGGTGCGCGGGCCGTCCATGAGCACCTTCTACGGCAAGGTGTTGATCAACGGCATCGAGACCGTCGCCGGGGAAAAAGTCTTTGTCCTGCAGTTCCTCCAGGCCCGCGATCCGCAATGGGTGTTGCGTACCTTTTACGCGCGCTTCGACCCGCAGGTGACCTGGTTCGATGACTTGCAACCGGCCTTTGGCGAGCGAAGGTTTTTCTTTCAGAACGAGCCTGAGCGGTTGCTTGAGTCAGCGCCCGAATTGATACCGGTCCTGCTGCAAACGGCGTAGGACGAATCTTGAACACTGGGGAGACAAGGACATGAGCGGTATCCCGTTTGATCAACGCGAAGGATGGATCTGGCTCGACGGCGAGTTCGTCGAGTGGTCCCAGGCGCGCCTGCACGTACTCAGCCACGGCTTGCATTACGCCAGCACGGTGTATGAAGGGGAGCGCGTCTACAACGGCAAGATCTTCAAGCTGCGCGAACACAGCGAGCGTCTGTATCGCTCGGCGCAATGGATGGACTTTGCGATCCCGTTTGAACTGGCCGAACTGGAAGCGGCCAGCCACGAACTGCTGCAACGCAACAACGTCAGCGACGGTTACCTGCGACCGGTGGCCTGGCGCGGCAGCGAGATGATTTCCACCTCGGCGCGCTTCAATCGCGTGCATGTGGCCATCGCTTGCTGGCAATGGCCGAGCTATTTCGATCCGGCGGCGCGCATGGCCGGTATCCGGTTGAAGACCGCCACCTGGCGACGTCCACCACCGAGCAGCAGTCCTTTCGAGGCCAAGGCGTCCGGGCATTACCAGATCGCCACACTGAGCAAGCACGACGCGGAAAACAGCGGTTACCACGATGCCTTGATGCTCGACTGGCGCGGCCACGTCGCCGAAGCCACCAGTGCCAACGTGTTCTTCGTCAAAGGCCGGACCCTGTACACGCCGGTGCCCGACTGCTTCCTCAACGGCATTACCCGGCAGACCGTGATCGAGCTGGCCAGTGCCCTGGATTATCAGGTGGTCGAAGCGACGATTCTGCCTACGCAACTGGGCGACTTCGATGAGTGTTTTCTTACAGGAACCGCCGCCGAAATCACCCCCGTACAGAGCATCGATGAGCAGCACTATCGACCGGGTGATGCCTGTCGCCAATTCATTGCCGCCTACACCTCAACCGTAAACGCCTGATCAACCGCCAGGAATTTCACCATGCCAAATCAAGGGATTGTTGCGTCCAAACCTTACGTCTCACTCGATCATCGCCATGAAGAATTGTCGACCCGTGGCTGGACTGTCCTGACCCCCGGCGAGTTCGCCCATGACGTGACAGGCACATTGCATGAGTTCGGTCCGGTCATTCCGCAGTTCAACGGGCAAACGGCCTTTGCCATCACCCGCAAACCGGGCTACGAAGACTTGCCGTATTCCCAGAGCATGAACGGCATCGGCCCCCATACCGAAGCGCCGGTATACGGGCCACCACCGCGTTACCTGGCCCTGCATTGTCACCGGCAGGCGACTTGCGGTGGCGGGCATACCGGGTTGGTGGACGGTTACGAATTCCTGAAGTCCCTGGAACGCACCGAGCCGGAACTGCGCGAGTGGCTGGACGACACACCAGTGGAGTTCGTCGCAACTGCCAAACCCGGCGAACCTGCGCAATGCCGGGTCAAGGAATACATCCTGACGCCGACAGAGGACGGCGATATTTTCCGCTTCAGTTACAACCAGTTTCACTACGGCGACGTGAATCCTTCCAAGGAAGCCTTGCAGCAATCCCTGGTCGCCAGCAGCAACTCGCCACTGGCCCGGTTTGCCACGCTCGGTGAGGCGTATTTCATCGAGCACAACATCCCGGTGTTGATTCCCGATGGCTGCATGCTGATTTGGGACAACTGGCGAATGATCCACGCCCGCAGTCGTTACACTGACCCGGCGCGCCACCTGACCCGCTATTGGCTGGCCTGATTTTTCCGTCGCCCTTCATTCTTTTGGCGTACCCCTGGTGGGTACGCGTCTTACAGGTATCGCGTCATGCAAACAGCAATCGAGATCGCCAAGGTCGATCATCAACTGATCGTGCGGCTCAATCAGGCCTGGACCCGGCGCGCCACCGTCTGCTCGCCGGACAAGTGGTCGGTCGATGAAGTGTTCGACCCGGCGCGCCCGGATTACCCCGAGCGCATGGTGCCGTTTTTCCATCACCCCAAATTCCAGGCCTTGAGCGAAACGCTCAAGAGCAGCGTGGTGACCTGGGGCTGGATCGGCTACAACCTGCGCACCGTCACCGCCGAAGAACACGTCGTGAATCCGGCGCTGAGCGTCATTGCCAACCAGTACCTGGGCAAGGACGACTGGCATTTTCGCGAGGCGATGCAGCAGACCCTGATCGATGAGCACTACCACACGCTGATGCACCTGCGGGCCATCGAGCGCACCAAGGTCGACCGGGCGCTGGATCAGGATCTGGACTTGCCGCCGTCCGTCACCTACCTGCGCCTGCTGGCCCTGCGTGAAACGCTGACCGAGCAATGGCAGAAGGATCTGGCGGCGATCACCTTTGCGGTGGTGGCCGAGATCAGCGTCAACGCCTATCTGGATCTGCTGGCGGACGACCAGACCATCCAGCCGCAAAACCGTCGCGTGGCCGAACAGCACAACCGCGATGAATATGCCCACAGCAAGGTACTGGCCGAAGTGGCCAAGGTGATGTACGCCAACATGCAGCCGCCTCAGCGGGCATTTTTCGCACGCACCTTGTCGCAGGCGCTGAGTGCCTTTATCGCTCAGGACTACTCGATGTGGGAGGCGATTCTGACGCAGCTTGGGGTCGAAGACGCCGCGCTGATCATTGCCGACACCCGCGAAAGCAACAAGAACGCCACCATCATGCGCGACTACAGCGGCCTGCATCGTCTGGCACAGGATCTGGGTATCAGCGAGCAGATCGATTTCGATTTTCGTCCGACCCTCAACACCACCGCAGCGGCCTGAACCCGGAGGCGCCCATGTCAGTTCCTGTGTACGAAGTGTTCGCCATCCGTGTCGGCGCCAATGCCCAGCGCACCGCACGGGAGAATTTCCTTTACGACGCCTGCTGCGGTGATCCCAATGCGCCGATGCCGCTGGATTATTACTTCTGGGTCATCCGCAACGTGCAGCAGGTGATCGTGGTCGACACCTGTTTTCAACCGGCCACGGCGGATCGGCGCCATCGTCAGATGTATCGCCTGCCGGAGGAGTCCCTGCGGCAACTGGACATCGATCCGGCGCAGGTCGAGCACCTGATCCTGACGCATCTGCACTGGGACCATGCCGGCAATCTCGCGCTGTTTCCCAAGGCCACGGTGCATCTGCAGGAAGCGGAACTGCGCTTCTGCACCGGGCCGAAAATGGCCCATCGCACGGTGAATAAAACCTACGAGGTCGACGATGTGATGTCGGCGCTGCCGCCGTTGTTCGAAGGGCGGATGCGCTTGCACGGCGGTACGGTCGAGGTGATGCCCGGTGTGACGCTGCACCCGGTGGGCGGGCATACGCCCGGCAGTCAGGTGGTGCGGGTCAATACCGAACGCGGCTGGATCGTGCTGGCCTCGGATGCCGCGCATTTGTGGGTCAACATCCGTGAGCGCAGCCCGTTCCCGATCCTCGACGACCTGGCGCAGACCCTTGAAGCCTTCAGCGAAATCGACCGCCTGGCCGACAGCGAAGACCACGTGATTCCCGGCCACGACCCCCTGATCGCCGAACGCTTCCCGCACTGGAACGACGACCCGCACATCATCAGCCTGCACCAATCCCCGACCTGAAGAACACCCAAACCTGTGGGAGCGAGCCTGCTCGCGATGGCGGCGGCACATTTACCATGGATGTGCCTGATAGTCCGCCATCGCTGGCAGGCCAGCTCCCACAGTTGATGGCGGTCGTGCACGAATCCTTCGCTCACTGAAACTCCCCTGTGGGAGCGAGCCTGCTCGCGATGGCGACGGCACATTCACCATGGATGTGTCTGATAGTCCGCCATCGCTGGCAGGCCAGCTCCCACAGTTGATGGTGGTCGTGCACGAACCCTTCGCTCACTGAAACTCCCCTGTGGGAGCCTGCTCGCGATGGCGGCGGCACATTTACCATGGATGTGTCTGATAGTCCGCCATCGCTGGCAGGCCAGCTCCCACAGTTGATGGCGGTCGTGCACGAACCCTTCGCTCACTGAAATTCCCCTGTGGGAGCGAGCCTGCTCGCGATGGCGGCGGCACATTCACCATGGATGTGTCTGATAGTCCGCCATCGCTGGCAAGCCAGCTCCCACAGTTGATGGCGGTCGTGCACGAATCCTTCGCTCACTGAAACTCCCCTGTGGGAGCGAGCCTGCTCGCGATGGCGGCGGCACATTCACCATGGATGTGTCTGATAGTCCGCCATCGCTGGCAGGCCAGCTCCCACAGTTGATGGTGGTCGTGCACGAGCCCTTCGCTCACTGAAATTCCCCTGTGGGAGCGAGCCTGCTCGCGATGCCCTTCGCTCACTGAAATTCCCCTGTGGGAGCGAGCCTGCTCGCGATGGCGACGGCACATTCACCATGGATGTGTCTGATAGTCCGCCATCGCTGGCAGGCCAGCTCCCACAGTTGATGGTGGTCGTGCGCGAGCCCTTCGCTCACTGAAATCCCTCTGTGGGAGTGAGCCTGCTCGCGATGGCGGCGGTACATTCACCATGGATGTGTCTGATAGTCCGCCATCGTTGGCAAGCCAGCTCCCACAGTTGATGGCGGTCGTGCACGAATCCTTCGCTCACTGAAATCCCTCTGTGGGAGCGAGCCTGCTCGCGATGGCGGCGGTACAGGCAACAGCAATGTGTCTGTCATGACGCCATCGCTGGCAGGCCAGCTCCCACAGTTGATTGTGGTCAGGCATGAATCCTGTGTTCAGTGAAGATCCCCTTTGGGCTAGCCATGGTTCTTGAGGAGGCGGCCCAAGGTCTGCAGTGCCTCGTCGATTTTTGGCGAATACGGCGTTCCGCAGCCAATGCGCACAAAGTGATTGAAACGCTTGGCATTGGAAAAGATATCCCCAGGGGAAATCTGGATGCCGACCTTCAGCGCCTCATGGAAAAACGCCATGGCCGAGTGCTCGCGCGGCAGTTCCACCCACAGCAACGTCCCGCCCTGCGGGTGGGTCACGCCGGTGCCCTCGGGAAAGTAGCGGGTGATCGCTGCGCTCATTTGCTGACGCTGTTGCGTCAGGGTTTTGCGCAAACGACGCAGGTAACGTTCGTAGGACGGTGTCCCCATGAACGCACTGACCGCCAGTTGCGACAACGCCTCGCACCCACGGGATTGGGTGTGTTTGAGCATCTCCACGCGGTCGTGCCATTTCCCCGCACTGATCCAGCCCAGGCGTATGCCCGGCGCAAGGGTTTTGTTCAGCGAAGCGCAATAGATCAGGTTGCCGGTGCGGTCCCAGTGTTTGAGCGTGGATAACGGCTGTTCGGTGTCCACCAGATCGCCGTAGGTGTCGTCCTCGATCAGCACGGTGTTGTGTTCGGTGCACAACTGAACCAGCCGCGCCTTGTTGGCATCCGGCATGATGCTGCCCAGCGGGTTGTGCAGGTTGGGAATGACGATCAGCGCCTTGATCCGTTCCGGACCTTGCAGCAGTTGTTCGAGGGCCAGCAGATTGATCCCGCTGTGGGGCGTGGCCGGGACTTCCAGTACGCGCAGGTTCAGGCTTTCGAGAATTTGCAGCAGGCCGTAAAAAGTCGGCGATTCCACGGCCACGGCGTCGCCGGGCCGGGTCACCGCGCGCAATGCCAGGTTGATCGCTTCGGTGGCGCCGTTGGTGATCACGATGCGATCGGCTGTCATATGGGTCTTGGTGGTCAGCGCCCGACGGGCCAGTATGTTGCGCAATGCGCTGTTGCCGCAGGTCGAGCCGGCGGCATCGAGCAAATGCTGATCGTGGCGCAGCGCCTTGATCATGTTGTCTTGCAGGGTCTTGAGCGGGTACAGCTCCGGTGCGCAATAGGCACTGGCGAAATTGACCTTGATCGTCGCCCGCTGGCTGGCCTTGAGCACCGAGGACACCTGTTCGTGAATGCCGACGTAGACCCCGGTGTCCAGGAGTGGCGGCGAGGCGGCGGGGGCGGGTTTGACCGGTGTGTCGGGCTGGCGGATGTAGTTGCCGGAGCGTGGCCGCGCTTCCAGCACTCCGTAGTCCTCCAGCTCGCGGCACACCTGCACTGCGGTCGACAGGCTGACGGCATGCTTTTCCATCATCAGACGAATCGAGGGAAATCGTTCACCGGTTTTCAGGGTGCCGCTGCGGATGGCGTCCAGGTAGTGGTTGGCTAGCTGACGATACAAGGGCGTCGTGTTCATGATGACCTCAGCAATCGCACCACTGAGGTCTTGGGCTGGAAAGTGAGTTGACGCTCCCCCGCAGGCGGACCCGTGGTGCTCAAGGGTTTAAGGGACGGTGGTTCTGGCGTCGATACTGGAAGAGTAATCGCGGATTGCGAGGAATCACGGGCAATAAAAAGCCCCGCGCTGGGGCGTAATGCTGTTCACTTAAGCATTTGAGTCAAAGCCGGGCTTCCTAGAAAATCCGATGCCAGACCTCTGGCATCGGATTTTTTATGTCTGTTCAACAGGACTTGCTCGACCTCGGCGACCTTTTCAACTTCTGTGACTTGAGCACTTTCACTCAAAATATTCCCATCGAGTGGGTCGCGTCTGCGCTCGACCTCTCCAGTCAGGCGACCATTCGCCGGCGGCGCCTGCCCGCTGATCAAGTGCTGTGGCTAGTGCTTGGCATGGCGTTATTTCGTGACGAGCCGGTTCACGAGGTGGCCAGGCGTTTGAACATCTGCGCCCAAGGCCTGGCCTCTGACCATTTGCTGGCGCGCAGTGGTGTAACCGAAGCTCGTAAACGGCTCGGCGCCGATCCTGTTGAGTGGTTGTTCCGTAAGACCGGCAACCATTGGGGCGCAGAGCGCTATGACGATGATGCCTGGCATGATCTGCAGGTTTTCGCGGTGGACGGTGCGCTTTTGCGCACCCCGGATACGCCCGAGCTTCGAGATCACTTCGGGTCGGGAAACACCTCCAGCGACCGCCAGACACCGTTTCCGATGCTGCGCCTGGTGGCGCTAATGAATGTGCGTTCGCACGTGATCCTGGATGCACAATTGAGCCCTTACCGACGCAGTGAAATGCGCCTGGCCGACGAGTTTTTGCAGCAGATTCCCGACCATTCGGTGACGCTGTTCGACAAAGGGTTCTGGGGCGCGGAGCTGCTGTCGAGCCTGAGCACAACGGGCACCCACCGTCATTGGTTGATCCCGGCAAAAAAAGGACTGGTCTGCGAGGAGGTGGCCCGTTACAGCCAGCACGACCGTTTGGTGCGTATGAAAGTCTCGCCACAGGCCAGAAAGCGAAATCCGACTCTTCCCTCGCACTGGGAGGTACGCGAAGTTAGCTATGAAATTCAAGGCAAAGTGAAGACCGTCATGACGTCCTTGCCGGCCAAGACCTACACCACCAAGGCCGTTGCCAAACTTTATCAGGAGCGTTGGGAGATCGAGTTGGGTTTCAGGGACATCAAGAGTTCGATGCAACAGAACGCAATGACCTTGCGCAGCAAAAAAATCGAGCTGATCTATCAGGAAGTGTGGGGGCTGTTGCTGGCTTACAACGTGATTCGCCGGGAAGCGAGCCAAGCGGCGGTGGCGTTTGGTCGAGCACCTTCGGACATCCGTTTCAAACCAGCCTGTCAGTACATCGCCGTGCAATTGATCGTGATGGCAGCAGCCAATCCAGTTTCAGCGACAGGGAGACGCTTGGCGGAACTGAGGGCAGGTATCGGGGGGTTGTTTCTGGATCACCGCCCCAGGCCTTCGAGGCCAAGGACGGTGAAGATTTCAAAGACCCGGTTTCCAGTGGACCGTAAGGCTGCTCCGCTTAAGTGAACAGCATTACG
>NZ_JAFEHE010000016.1:0-134853 GCF_016887925.1 Pseudomonas sp. MIL9
TTGTTGTTGAACGTGGTCAATGCGAATAACTATTTGAGTCAGGCCGGGGTGTTGGAGGGGATGGACAGCCGGCGGGTTCGTGACACGGTTTCGGCGACGTTGTATGCGGGGGCGGCGTTGGTGGCGGTGGTTGATAATCAGGTGCGGAAGGGGATGGGGAGGGATCGATTTCACTTCTATGGCTCAGCGGCACCTGCACTAACTTTGTTTGGTGGGGTGATTGGTGGATTGTCAGCCGCTGCGGCATTCACAGAGTTCAAGTCCTTACAAATTCAGTTGGAGAGCGCCCAAAGCCGAGTCGATCCGTGGTTGGATATGCGCCAAACCGTGGTTGGTGGACAAATAGCGACCTTCGGCACCCAGGCGCTGTTAGGGGTTGGTTACACCGCTCGTGCCCTGGCAGGTTCAATTACAGTCGATGTCGCCATCTTGCGTTACACGCTGTACATGGGGCCGTTGAACTGGCTGATTCTCATATTGGGCGTATTGCACCTGATCACCAGCGTCCTGCAGAAAACCCCGCTGCAAAACTTCCTGAACCACTGCTGCTGGTCGAAAGCGCGAGCTAACAATTTGCAGCCTATCCCGCCCAAGGCCCAGCAGGATGAGCTCGACCGGCTGTATTTCATCCTGTATGCGCCGCGGGTCAGCATGCAAAGCAACTTGAAGTCCAACCATGGCAATGGCCCATCCCGCCTCGAGTATTTCAGTTCCATCAATAGCCTGACCCTCGATTTGCCAGGTGCGGAGCCCGACAGTGTCTACCTGGAACTGAGCATGGTCGGTGACCCGGTGGACAGCCTGAACTCCCGTGAACAGATCAAAACCGGCCGGCGCGATCATTTCAAGCCACTGCGTCCCTGGCGCGATCTGACGCCGCACTGGCTGGCCAGCAGCGCCTGCCAGTGGATACCGTTCAAGGAAGGCCAGGGCCTGCGCCTGAGCGGCCCGTTCAACACACTGAGCAATGTCCTGAGCTCCCAACCCGCCACGGTTTCCCTGCGTGTGCGCTATCGCACGCCACTGACCGCCATGCTCGGCGCCCAACACTTCATCGGCGGCGAGCGGGGGCTGGCCTTCACCCTGAATGATTCAACGGGCGTGACGGCCCTGTGGGGGGACCCGACGCCGGAACTGGACCGGGTACCGAACTACACGCTCGGCGAGGGCCACCCCGGTGCGATTTACCTGCAACCCAAGGGCAAACGATGAGCACGCCCCCGGCAGGTACCACGAAAAAGCGGCTGCTTTCGCGCAATGACTACCTGGCGCCATTGCCCATCCCCACAGGTAGAAAACCCACCGATGTGCTTAACGTCATCTGGCGCAAGAACGAGGTGTTTCTGGATGTAGGCAACTACAGTATCGGCTCGGCGGTGATGGTGATGTGGCCTTCGGTGATGCTGTTTTTAGCCATGTCGTTCTTCACGCGAAATCTCGACCCTGATTTAAGCCAAGGTATTTTGATCCTGGGGGCGGTTATTTTGGGCATTCCGATATTGATCTTGATCCATGGCCTCTTCCGCGAAGTCCCGCTCCCCGTGCGCTTCAATCGCCAACGCCGAGAGGTCTGCGTCCCACGCGACGATGGCGAGTACTGGATCGTCCCGTGGGAATCCGTGACCGCCGCCGCCACCCAGCAGTCGTCGGTCAGTCAGGCTGGTCGAGCCACGATGGGTTTGTTGATCATCGGTTTCGAAAATCCGGACCCGCAGGCCCCGGAAGACAACAAGCACTATTCACTGGGTTTCAACTGCGGCGGCGGGACAACGGCGATGGCGTTGTGGGAGTGCATGCGCAGTTATATGGAAATTGGTCCGGAAGCTGCGCCTGAGGCCGCAGCACTTAACTCTGGTGCCGACCTGCGCTACTACATCGATTACCTGAACGAAAAAGCCAAAGAGCGCGGCTGGTTTTTAACACTGCTGTGGGAAGGTGTATTTGGCGTATTTATCTTCAATGCTCCACTCGCCACCTACCTGCAAAGGAAAAAGCTGTACCCGCCGCCAGACCTGCTTTATCCCGACATCATCGAATGGTCAAAACCCTTGCCTCCCGAGCAATGGGCCAAACGCTCCCCGGAACTGGAGGCCGCCATCGCCCAGCGCGAGGCGGAACTGGCCGCGCAGACGGAGCGGGAGTTGGCGTGACGGCGAATATCCAGGGCCTGCGCCTGAGCGGCCCGTTCAACACACTGAGCAATGTCCTGAGCTCCCAACCCGCCACGGTTTCCCTGCGTGTGCGCTATCGCACGCCATTGACCGCCATGCTCGGCGCCCAACGCTTCATCGGCGGCGAGCGAGGGCTGGCCTTTACCCTGAATGATTCAACGGGCGTGACGGCCCTGTGGGGGGACCCAACGCCGGAACTGGACCGGGTACCGAACTACCCGCTCGGCGAGGACCACCCCGGCGCGATTTACCTGCAACCCAAGGGCAAACGATGAGCACGCCCCCGGCAGGTACCACGAAAAAGCGGCTGCTTTCGCGCAATGACTACTTGGCGCCATTGCCCATCCCTACGGGTCGAAAACCCTCCGATGTGCTTAACGTTATCTGGCGAAAAAACGAGGTGTTTTTGGATGTTGGCAGCTACAACATCGGCTCGGCGGTGATGGTGATGTGGCCGTCGGTGATGCTGTTTTTAGCCATGTCGTTCTTCACGCGAAATCTCGACCCTGATTTAAGCCTAGGTATTTTGATCCTGGGGGCGATTATTTTGGGGATTCCGGTACTGATCTTGATCCATGGCCTCTTCCGCGAAGTCCCTCTTCCCGTGCGCTTCAACCGCCAGCGCCGAGAAGTCTGTGTCCCACGCGACGATGGCGAATACTGGATCGTCCCATGGGAAACCGTGACCGCCGCCGCCACCCAGCAGTCGTCGGTCAGTCAGGCTGGTCGAGCCACCATGGGTTTGTTGATCATTGGTTTTGAAAACCCGGACCCGCAGGCGAGGGAGGACAACAAGCACTATTCACTGGGGTTTAACTGCGGCGGCGGGACCACGGCGATGGCGTTGTGGGAGTGCATGCGCAGCTATATGGAGATCGGGCCGGAGGCTGTCGAGGATCAGACGGCACGTTTCGACTGGTCTAAAGGGATATGGGCGACCTATCTGGACGATCTTGTAAAAGCCGCGAAATTGCGAGGCTGGCCTGTAACCCTCTTGTGGGAAGGTTTCTGCGGGATCTTCATTTTCAACACGCTGCTGATCGACGTGCTGGAACGCTGGAAACTGAATCCGCCCCCCGACCTGCCCTATCCCGACATCATCGAATGGTCAAAACCTTTGCCTCCCGAACAATGGGCCAAACGCTCCCCGGAACTGGAGGCCGCCATCGCCCAGCGCGAGGCCGAGCTGGCCGCGCAGACGGAGCGGGAGTTGGCGTGACGGCGCCTGCCCATGGCTGCCGCGACCTGATCAAAAACAGCCCGCTCGGCGTGGACCGCCCCGGCGCAATTGACCTGTAACCCAAGGACAATCGATGGGCACGCCCCCCGGCAGGCGCCACGAACAAACGCATATTTTCGCGCAATGACTACCTGGCAGTCTCACATCTCTTTAGTGGATGGGGGCCGCTGCGAAATTTCCGGGCAAGGTCTTCGGACATTTCCTTCAAAACGTAACGGTTTCCGTGAACTGTTGGCGCGTAGGTTTCATGGGTAGTCTTTGGCGGTCACTGACCATTCAGTGATGGGGTGTAGGAACCCTTCAAGACCAGTTGAAACGCTTTGGCGTCGACACCTGATTTGCGGCCACTAACGTGCGTCCGTAAGATCTGTTGCGGCGGCTGTGCGCGGGCACGCTTCGGCGTGGTCGAGTTCCCTGGTCTCGATATTCCTACCCCGCGTATGGCTGCCACCCAAGCCCGTAGGAAGGCCGATGGTAGCCCCGCTTCTACCAGAGGTTAAAAAATGAAACCCATACATCCCGATCCCCCCTACGAAAAACCGACCGCCCATCCCGACAACCGTTTCATGGCATTGACCAGCAACTGCAGCGACATGCCCACCCTGTTCGTCGACACCCATGCGCCGCTCGATGTCTTGTATGACGCGGCCAATCACCGCATTCGCGCTGTCACCCAGGTGCTTGAAAACCTGTCCATGCGCGGTTCGATCGAATGCGAGTCCTTTATCCTCAGCGACTTCGCCTTGCTCTGCGCCATTTCGTTGCGCGATGGCTGCGATGTGCTGGATGTGGTTGGGCGGCGGTTGCGGGCTCGGTCATCGCTGTAGCGTAGAGGGCGGTTTGGGTTGGCCGCTCTGTCGCCAACCCCTGACTTGCCGGCCGGTAAAAGGTAAACTTCCCGGCCTTCGCAGGAGCAGCCATGAATTATCGTCACGCCTTCCATGCCGGCAATCACGCCGATGTGTTCAAACACCTGACCTTGACCCGCCTCATCGCCCTGATGTCGCGCAAGGAGCAGCCGTTTGCCTATCTCGACACCCACGCCGGCATTGGCCTGTATGACCTCCAGGGCGATCAGGCCAGTCGTACCGGTGAGTACCTGGAGGGCATCGCGCGTTTGTGGGACCAGCCGGATCTGCCGCTCCTGACCGCCGATTACATGCAGGTGCTGCACGAAATGAACCCGGACGGCCAGTTGCGCTATTACCCGGGCTCGCCGGAGTTGGCGCGGCGCCTGACCCGTCCTCAGGATCGCGTGCTGCTCAATGAGAAGCACCCGGAAGACGGTGTGCTGCTCAAGGACAACATGGCCGGCGATCGTCGGGTCAAGGTGCACTTGGGCGAGGGCTGGCATGTGCCGCGTGCCTTGCTGCCGGTGCCGGAGAAGCGAGCGGTGATGTTGATCGACCCGCCGTTCGAAAAGCTCGACGAGATGCAGCGCTGTGCGGCGGCCTTGAAAGAGGCGATTGGCCGGATGCGGCAAACCGTGGCGGCGATCTGGTACCCGGTGAAGGATCAGCGTGCGTTACGCCGCTTCTATCAGGACCTGGCCGGTACGGGCGCGCCGAAGTTGCTGCGGGTGGAGTTGCTGGTGCATCCGCTGGATACGCCGAACAGCCTGAACGGTTCCGGGTTGGCGATTGCCAATCCGCCGTGGGGGCTGGAGGAAGAGTTGCGTGAGCTGCTGCCGTGGTTGTCCGAGAAGCTCGGGCAGACCCAGGGCGGGTGGCGCATGGATTGGCTGATTGCCGAGAGTTGATTCTGTACCTGTAGGAGCGAGCTTGCTCCGGGCGGCGTTCCGACGATGGGCGCAAAGGCAACGCGTTAAATCAGAAAGTACGCGTTATCGTTAACGACCATCGCGAGCAGGCTCGCTCCTACAGGTGTGTTGGCCGATTAAATCGGGCAGGTCACGCCGGTACCGCCAATCCCGCAATAGCCTTCAGGGTTTTTCGCCAGGTATTGCTGGTGATACGCCTCGGCGTAGTAGAAGGTCGGGGCTTCATCGATTTCAGTGGTGATGATGCCTTTGCCGGCCTTGGTCAGTTCGGCCTGGAACACTTGCGCGCTTTTCTTCGCCGCTTCCAGTTGCTCGGGTTTGGTGGCGTAGATCACCGAGCGGTACTGGGTGCCGATGTCGTTGCCCTGGCGCATGCCCTGGGTCGGGTTGTGCAGTTCCCAGAACATCTTCAACAGCTCTTCGTAGCTGACTTTTTCCGGCTCGTAGACCACGAGCACGACTTCGCTGTGGCCGGTCAGGCCCGAGCAGACTTCTTCATACGTCGGGTTCGGCGTGAAACCGCCGGCATAACCCACGGCGGTGCTGTACACGCCTTCACGCTGCCAGAACCGACGCTCCGCGCCCCAGAAGCAGCCCAGGCCGAAGATGGCGAACTCGACGTTGCCGGGGAACGGACCCAGCAGCGGGTTGTGGTTGACGAAGTGTTCGTCCGGCACCTTGATCGGGGTTTCGCGGCCGGGCAGAGCTTGTTCTTTAGTAGGGAGCACGTTTTTGTTCACCAGAATTTCCGAGCGCAGAACCATTATCAGTCCTCTCAGTCAGGTTGAAATGTAGTCAGACCGCCAGTGTGCCCAATACCGTCCAGTTACGCACTAACCCTGTGGGTGCGAGAATGCTCGCGCCTACAGGTCCATGGGTCTGCAGGTCAGGCGATCGGGCCGCGCGGGTAGCGTTGGAGCTTTTCGATCAGCTCGGAGCCCGGGATCGGTTTGTCGAACAGGTAGCCCTGGCCAACGTCGCAGCGATGGCGACGCAGGAAGGCCAGTTGCTGGGCGGTTTCGATGCCTTCAGCCACGACCTTGAGTTTCAGGTTATGGGCCATGGCGATCACCGCGGAGGTGATTTCCATGTCGTCCTGGTTGTCCGGGATTTCGTGAATGAAGCTTCGATCGATCTTAATGATGTCGATGGGGAATTTTTTCAAGTAACTAAGCGACGAATAACCGGTGCCGAAGTCGTCCATGGCCAGGGTCAGGCCCAGGCGCTTGAGCTGGTCGAGTTGCAGGTGGGTGTCTTCGGTGGCCTCCAGCAACAGGCCTTCGGTCAGTTCCAGTTCCAGCAAGTTGGCGGGCAGCGCTTCTTCCTTGAGGATGTTGGCGATGGAGGCCACCAGGTCCGGGTCGGAGAACTGTTTGGGCGACAGGTTGATCGCCACCTGAAGGTTGCCCATGCCCGCGGCGGTCAGCTCTTTGCTCTTGCGACAGGCCTGGCGCGCGATCCATTTGCCGATGGGAATGATCAGGCCGGTTTCCTCGGCCACGCTGATGAACTGGTCCGGACGGATCATGCCTTTTTCCGGATGATTCCAGCGCAGCAGCGCTTCCATCCCCAGCAGGCGACCGCTGCGCAGGCACAGCTTGGGCTGGTAGAACACGTCGAGTTCGTTCTGGGTCAGGGCGCGGCGCAGGTTGTTTTCAACGAACAGCTTGTAGCTGGCCTCGGCGTTCAGGGCTTCGGTGAACACTTGCACCTGGTGTTTGCCGTTGGCCTTGGCCTTGTGCAGCGCCAGGCCGGCGTTACGCATCAGGGTCTGCGGGTCGCGTCCGTGCAGTGGCGCGCAGGCCAGGCCTACGGAGCCGGTCACGCTGATCAACTGGTTGTCGACGAACATTGGTTTGTCGAGGGTTGCCAGCAGTTGATTGGCCACTTGTTGGCCTGTCGCCAGGTCGCTGTTGTCCAGCAACACGGCGAATTCGTTACTGGCAAAACGCGCCAGGCTGCCACTCGGGATAAGGCTGTTGCGCAGGCGTCGGGCCAGGCTGATCAGCAGTTTGTCGCCGGTCTGGTGACCGAGGCTGTCGTTGATCCGCTTGAAGTTATCGATGTCCACCAGCAACAGGCTGATGGGGGTGTCGGCATCGCGGGCGAAGCGTTCGTCGAGGTTGCGGATGAACGCCGGGCGATTGCCCAGGTTGGTCAGGTTGTCGGTGTAGGCCAGGCGCTCGATGCGTTGCTGGGCGAGCTTGGTCTGGGTGATGTCTTCGTAAATGCCGATGTAATGGGTCAGCTCGCGATTGTCGCCGTAGACCTTGGAAATCGACAGCTGGCCCCAGTACGGTTCGAGGTTTTTGCGCCGGCTCTTGAACTCGCCTTGCCAGCTGTTGCTCTTGGCCAGCGCCGAGGGCGCGTCGAACAGCAGTTCGCTGAGGTTTTCCAGGGCTGGCAGTTCCGACAGTCGCTGGCCATGGACTTCTTCGGTGCTGTACTGGGTGATCGCGGTGAAGCTCGGGTTGACGTACTCCACCACCCCATCGCAATTGACCAGCAAAAAGGCGTTGGCACTTTGCTCGACCGCCCGCTGGAACAGGTGCAGGGCGCTGGTGGCGGTGCGCCGGTTGTGATTGCTGATGACCTGGGCGAACTGATCGGCCAGTTCGCCGGCAAAGGCGATTTCGTCCGACTGCCAGACGCGGGTGGCACCGGATTGCTCCAGGCACAGTACGCCGACCACTTGGCCATCGACCCGAATGCTGGCGTCGAGCATCGCGTTGACATTGCGCGGGAGCAGGCTTTCGGCCATGTCCCGGGTGCGCGGGTCGCGAATGGCGTTGTGGGCGTCGATGGCGCGGCCGGTTTGCAAGGCTTCAAGGTAGTCGGGGAAATGGCTGGCGTCGATGGGCGCCGGCAGCAGGTATTCCCCGCTGGTGCGGTGATAGGCCGAGATGGGCACCAGCATCGAGCCTTCGAGGTTCCACAGGCTGGCGCAGTCGATTTCGTAGACATCACAGGCGCTGCGCGTAATCAGCTCGGCGGCTTCCTGCAGTGAATTGTTGCTGCTGTAGCGCTGGCGGGTCAGCAGCAGGATCAGGTCCTGCTGGGCGCGCGCCCGTTCCAGATGCTGCAGTTGTTCCTGCTGGGCGCGCTGGTTGAGTTCCAGGGCAATTTGCAGGCGCGAGTTCTGGTTTTCCAGATCCAGTGCCGGCAGCAAGGGGTCGTCTTCGAACAGGCCGTCGATCACCAGCAGGTAACCGCGCAGCAGGTGTCGATTGTGTTGCTTGTAGGGTTCGCCCATTTCCAGCAGGTTCAGCGAGCCGGTGGCGGTGTGCAGGGTGTAGCGGATCAGGTAGTGCGAGTGTTCGCTCAGTTGGTGCTGGATCGCATCATGCAATTGATAGCGCGCTTCCGGCTCCATCAGGCTGGCGTAGGGCGAGCCGACCAGAGCGCACAGCTCCATGGCCGGCAGGCCGAACTGGCGTTCGCAATTGGGATCAAGAAACAGCAGCGCCCAGCTTGCTTCATTCAGCCGTTCGAAACGCAGCATGCCGAGCCGCGAGGGCACAGGCAACTGCGTCACTACCTCGGCCACCATACGGCTGGCGGCATCGGGTTGGCTTTTCATGGAGGGAAACTCGCTTCGAATTTGCTGAATGCGCCGGGCTCTCGCCCCTTTACTGTTGCCTGCCGCAAGGTTGCATCATTGCGATACCGACTGACAAGAGACATGAAGGCCAAGTGCTATAAGAATATGTCCTTCGAAGTGAAGATTTCTTCAATCGGCGTCAGGATTAAAGGTGTTGGCAGAAAAGATCGCAACCTTTGGCCGTTTTATATGGAAATGGCGGACCTCTCTGAGAGTGCCACGGACTGCGATCTTTTGCTCCTAACGCAACGAAATACGGGTCGCCTGTAGAAGGTTACCATCCCGATCGTGATAGCGCACATGAATGTGCTGCGTATCGACGATCACGTGTGCGAAGTTGTCCTGGCTGATCACTTTGCCGGTCAGTTGCTGGCGATAGTCCCCCGCAGCGGTTCGGGCCAAGGGCTGGTCGAGGATGAAGGTTTCGGCTTTGGCGTAGGGCAGCATTTTGCTGTTGCACAGCGGTGAGGAGACGATGGTGTGGAGTTCGAAGTCAGGGTCTTCACTGTGGGTCAGGCGGCTGGTCAGGGAGCCGTGGACGTCACCGGAAACGAAGACGACATTCTTGATGCGGTGAGTACGAATCGTCTCCAGCAGTCGTAGCCGTTGCTCGGGAAAGGCTTTCCAGGTGTCATCGCCCAAGCGCTTGCAGTCAGGGTAGAACATCACGCTGGTGACCACGAATTTGACCCGCGCCGGGCTGTGGATCAGCCATTTGCACAATGCGTATTCCTGCTCGACATCCAGGATGCGGCGGTCGGCTGCCGAAAGATTGCGCCGTGTTCTGCTGTCGGTGACAAACCATTCGATATCGCCTTCTGTGAACTGATACCAATATTTGTCCAGTTTTTTGTTTATTTTCCCGCTCGCGGAAAGTTCGTGCGCAGGGCTGTGGCTGGCTTGATATAACTCGTAGGCCTTTGTTGCGTTGGCATATAAGTGGTCGTCGGATTTGTTCTTGTTGGCTGGCCAGTTGTCCTCGATTTCATGATCATCGAGGATCATATAAGTTGGCAGGCTGGACATTAACTTTGTGATGTTCGGTTGCGAGAATGCCACCCTGTACTTGTGAAGGATTTCCCCGAGTTCCCGGTCGGGGGCGAGGAAGTTCAGATCATCGACGTAAATCTGATCACCTGTCATTAACATGGCGCTGACGGGCGGCTCGGCCTGTTCCACCACATTGGATATCGAGGCAAAAATCCTGTCGCCCACATGAGGCGCGGAGGCAATGCCCGCGGTGATGCGCAGATAGCGGCAAGACCCCACAATGTAGGCTCTGGGCAGGGTCTGCTGGCTGGAGCGAGTGCGAAAGCGGTGGATCTGTCGCGGCCATTGCAGCGGCAGCTCCTGAACCGTCTCCAGGGTGTGCACCGGGTTCATCGGGCTGAACCAGCCGGCCTGGTATTCATGGTCGGTGTCGGCAGCCAGATCGTTGAGCGCGATGACTTCGGACATGTCGCGCAGGCTGTCGAGTTTTGCGAAAGTGCCTTTTGACCAGCGTTCTTCACCGCGTCGCCGATAGCGAATGCCGGCAAATACCAGGGCGCCCTTATGTTTATCTCCGCGCAAGAATATACGGACATGATGAGTTGTCGTATGGCCAATAATCGGGCCCACTGTTGGTTGGAACATATTCGATTCCATTCGGCGTTCTGCCATTCGGTCAGGTGAAGTTATTTCGGGGGTGTGCAATAACGGTGTAACTAAGACTAATTATTGAACCCTGAAAAATATCGAGCCGAAATGGATTTGAGTTGTGGGCGATATCAGCCACAAATGTAGGAAGGCATTCTTTTCGATTAAAAATCGCAGGCAAAAAAAGCCCCGCCAAATTGGCGGGGTTGAGGTACGAGCGTGGCGCTCGGAAAACGGAACGCGACAGGCCCTCCGGTGAAGGAGGGCCGGCCGGTGTTACAGCAGGATGGTGCGGATGTCCGCCAGCAGGTCGCTCAGACGCTTGGTGAAGCGTGCAGCAGCGGCGCCGTTGATCACGCGGTGATCGTAGGACAGCGACAGTGGCAGCATCAGTTTCGGCTGGAAGGCTTTGCCGTCCCAGACTGGCTGGATGGTTGCCTTGGAAACACCGAGGATCGCCACTTCCGGCGCGTTGACGATCGGCGTGAAGCCGGTGCCGCCAATGTGGCCGAGGCTGGAAATGGTGAAGCAGGCGCCTTGCATGTCGTCAGCGGTAAGCTTCTTGTCGCGGGCCTTGGCAGCCAGCGCAGCCGCTTCAGCCGCAAGCTGCAGCAGGCTCTTCTGGTCGACGTTCTTGATGACCGGTACCAGCAGGCCTTCTGGCGTGTCGACCGCGAAGCCGATGTTCACGTACTTCTTGCGGATGATCGCCTTGCCGCTTGGAGCCAGCGAACTGTTGAAGTCCGGCAGTTCCTTGAGCAGGTGGGCGCAGGACTTGAGCAGCAGCGGCAGGATGGTCAGCTTGACGCCAGCCTTCTCTGCAACGGCTTTTTGAGCGATACGGAACGCTTCCAGCTCAGTGATATCAGCCGAATCGAACTGAGTCACGTGCGGGATGTTCAGCCAGCTGCGATGCAGGCTCGACGCGCCGATTTGCATCAGGCGGGTCATCGGCACTTCTTCGGTTTCACCGAAGCGGCTGAAGTCCACGACCGGAATCGGCGGGATGCCCGCGCCACCGGTTGCGCCGGCAGCAGCGGCCGGTGCTTCCTTGGCCTTCTGCATCATGGCTTTGACGTAGACCTGCACGTCTTCCTTGAGGATGCGACCGTGTGGACCGCTGGCACCCACGGCGCTCAGCTCGACACCGAATTCGCGGGCCAGTTGGCGCACGGCAGGGCCGGCGTGAACCTTGGCGCCTGGCTTGGCTGGAGCAGCGGCCGGGGCAGCTACCGGTGCGGCCGCAGCAGGAGCAGCAGCGGCGGCTGGAGCTGGAGCGCTCGGCGCAGCGGCGGCCGGTGCCGGAGCAGCAGCCGGGGCGGCACCTTTGACTTTCAGCTTCAGGATCAGGTCGCCGGTGCCGACTTCGTCGTCCAGCTTGATCGAAACGCTTTCCACCACGCCAGCGGCAGGCGACGGGATTTCCATGCTCGCCTTGTCGGATTCCAGGGTGATCAGCGACTGGTCGGCTTCAACGCTGTCGCCGGCCTTGACCAGGACTTCGATGATCTTGGCCTTGCCCGACGAACCGATGTCCGGAACGTGGATGTCCTGAACGCTGTCGGCCACCGGTGCGGCCGGAGCAGCAGCGGCTGGCGCTGGAGCAGCGGCGGCAGGTGCGGCAGCCTGGGCCGGAGCGGCCGCAGCCGGCGCCGCAGCACCCGCCACTTCCAGGTCCAGGATCAGGTCGCCGGTGCCGACTTCGTCGTTGAGCTTGACGCTGATGGCTTTGACCACGCCAGCGGCAGGCGACGGGATTTCCATGCTGGCCTTGTCGGATTCCAGGGTGATCAGCGACTGATCAGCCTCGACGGTGTCGCCGACCTTGACCTGGATCTCGATGATCTGGGCCTTGCCCGACGAACCGATGTCCGGCACGTGCACTTGCTGAACCGAAGCAGCAGCAGGTGCAGCGGCAGGCGCTTTTGCAGCAGGCGCAGCGGCACCTTCGACTTCCAGCTCGAGCAACTCGTCGCCTTCTTTCAGGCGATCGCCCAGCTTCACTTTCAGGCTCTTGATGATGCCGGCCTTGGGAGCAGGGACTTCCATGCTCGCCTTGTCCGATTCCAGCGTCAGGATGCTCTGATCGGCTTCGATACGATCGCCGACCTTCACAAACAGTTCAATTACTTCACCTTCACCGCTGCCGATGTCAGGTACGCGAATGAGTTCGCTCACAGAATCTCTCCTCAGCAGTCCAGTGGGTTGCGTTTTTCCGGGTTGATACCGAACTTGGCGATAGCCTCGGCCACCACTTTAGGTTCGATGTCACCACGGTCAGCCAGGGCTTCCAGGGCTGCCAACACCACGAAATGACGGTCGACTTCGAAGAAATGACGCAGTTTCTTGCGGCTGTCGCTGCGGCCGAAACCGTCGGTGCCCAGGACTTTGAATTCCTTGGACGGTACCCACTGACGGATCTGCTCGGCGAACAGTTTCATGTAGTCGGTAGAGGCGATGACCGGACCTTTGCGGCCGTTCAGGCACTCTTCCACGTAGCTCAGCTTAGGCTTCTGGCCAGGGTGCAGACGGTTGCTGCGCTCAACGGCCAGGCCGTCGCGACGCAGTTCGTTGAAGCTGGTAACGCTCCACACATCGGCGCCGACGTTGAACTCTTCACGCAGGATCTTCGCGGCTTCGCGGACTTCACGCAGGATGGTGCCGGAGCCCATCAGCTGAACGTGGTGCGCCGCTTCGCGGTTGTCTTCCTCGAGCAGGTACATGCCCTTGACGATGCCTTCCTCGACACCGGCCGGCATGGCTGGCTGCTGGTAGGATTCGTTCATCACGGTGATGTAGTAGAAGATGTCCTGTTGTTCTTCGGTCATCTTCTTCATGCCGTCCTGGATGATCACCGCCAGCTCGTAGCCGTAGGTCGGATCAAAGGTGCGGCAGTTCGGGATGGTGGCAGCCAGGATGTGGCTGTGACCGTCTTCGTGTTGCAGGCCTTCGCCGTTGAGCGTGGTGCGGCCGGCGGTGCCGCCGATCAGGAAGCCACGGGTACGGCTGTCGCCAGCGGCCCAGGCCAGGTCGCCGATGCGCTGGAAGCCGAACATCGAATAGAAGATGTAGAACGGCAGCATTGGCTGGTTGTGGTTGGAGTACGAAGTACCGGCAGCGATGAAGGAGCTCATGGCGCCCGCTTCGTTGATGCCTTCTTCGAGGATCTGGCCCTTCTTGTCTTCCTTGTAGAACATCACCTGGTCTTTATCGACTGGCTCGTAGAGCTGGCCGACGGAGGAGTAGATGCCCAACTGACGGAACATGCCTTCCATACCGAAAGTACGGGCTTCGTCCGGGATGATCGGGACGATGCGCGGGCCGATTTCCTTGTCCTTGACCAGTTGCGCCAGGATGCGCACGAAGGCCATGGTGGTGGAGATTTCACGGTCGCCCGAGCCGTCGAGGATCGCCTTGAGGGTATCGAGGGACGGGGTCGGTACGCTGAAGCTCTGTGCGCGGCGCTGTGGTACGAAACCGCCCAGTGCAGTACGGCGCTCGCTCAGGTAGCGGGCTTCGGCGCTGTTTGGCTCCGGCCGGAAGAACGGCAGGTTTTCCAGTTCTTCGTCCTTGACCGGAATGTCGAAGCGGTCGCGGAACAACTTCAGGCTGTCGACATCGACTTTCTTGGTGTTGTGCGCGGTGTTTTTCGCTTCGCCGGCACCGGTGCCATAACCCTTGATGGTCTTGGCCAGGATGACGGTCGGTTGTTCTTTGTGGTTGACCGCTTCGTGGTATGCCGCGTAGACCTTGTACGGGTCGTGGCCGCCACGGTTGAGCTTCCAGATCTCGTCGTCGGACAGGTCTGCAACCATCGCCTTGAGTTCTGGCGAGTTGAAGAAGTGTTCACGCACGAACGCGCCGTCTTTGGCTTTGTAGTTCTGGTACTCGCCGTCGATGACTTCGTCCATGCGACGTTGCAGGATGCCGTCGACGTCCTTGGCCAGCAGTGGGTCCCAGAAACGGCCCCAGATGACTTTGGTCACGTTCCACTGAGCACCGCGGAACACGCCTTCGAGTTCCTGGATGATCTTGCCGTTGCCGCGAACCGGGCCGTCGAGGCGCTGCAGGTTGCAGTTGATGACAAAGATCAGGTTGTCGAGCTTCTCGCGGCCAGCCAGCGAGATCGCGCCCAGGGATTCCGGCTCGTCGCACTCGCCGTCGCCCAGGAAGCACCAGATTTTTTGCTTGCCGGCAGGAATGAAGCCACGGGCTTCCAGGTACTTCATGAAACGTGCCTGGTAGATCGCCTGGATCGGGCCCAGACCCATGGACACGGTCGGGAACTGCCAGAAGTCAGGCATCAGCCAAGGGTGCGGGTAGGACGACAGGCCCTGACCGTCGACTTCCTGGCGGAAGTTGTTCATCTGGTCTTCGGTGATGCGGCCTTCCATGAACGCACGGGCGTAAACGCCTGGGGAAGTGTGGCCCTGGAAGTAGATCAGGTCGCCGCCGTGTTCGTCGGTCGGGGCCTGGAAGAAGTAGTTGAAGCCGATGTCATACAGGGTCGCACTGGAAGCGAAGCTGGAGATGTGACCGCCGAGGTCAGAATCTTTCAGGTTCGTACGCATTACCATCGCCATCGCGTTCCAGCGTACCAGCGAGCGAATGCGGCGTTCCATGAACAGGTCGCCAGGCATGCGTGCTTCGTGGGTAACGGGGATCGTGTTGCGGTAAGGCGTGGTGATGGCGTAAGGCAACTGCGAACCGCTGCGGGTCGCGAGTTCACCCATACGGGTCATCAGATAGTGAGCACGGTCTTCGCCTTCTTTGTCGAGAACCGATTCCAGGGCGTCCAGCCATTCCTGGGTTTCGACGGGATCGAGGTCTTGCATGGCTTGCTCCAGGGCGGAAAGGCTACCAGAATCGGTTGCCTGAGTTAGCGACTGGCCTTGTGGGCAGACGTTATGAATTCTTGGATTGCCGATAGGTTGTTCCGGCGGCGTGTAGTTTTACTACAAATCATCCGGCATTTCAGCCTTGTTAATGTATATACGAGTAGTAAAACTACAGATAAGCGGCTTGTGGCCCCCGGCTGCGTTGTGAGAATAATCGTCAAGGTTGGTCTTTTGCCAACCGAAAAAGGTGAAAGCTTGATGCTGGCTGCCAAGAAAAAAGAATTTTCAGCTATTTCTAACTTTTGTTCGACAGTCCTCCAGGTAGTGTGTTTGCCTGACTCACTACATGCAGCCCAATACACGCCGATCAAGGATAGACCATGAGCCTCCCTTCGCTCGCCGAACTGCCCGCCATTCTGCTGCCGTTTGTCACCCGTGCAGAGCAGTCGTTCCGTACCGCCGTCAGTGCTTTGGACGATGACCATGGCCTGTCCACCTGGACGCCTGAACGCTGGGCGCAATTTGCCCGCGTGACCGCCGCCAGCGATTTCGTGATTGAACAGAGTGTTCGTGACCCTTTGATGTTGCTGGACCTGGTGCGCTCCGGCGAACTGGATCGCCGCTTTGCTCCCGGCGAGTTATGTGCGCAGATTGCCGCGGCGGTGAGCGCCGCCGAGACCGATGATCAGCTCGGTCGCGCGTTGCGCCGTCAACGTGCGCGTCATCAGGTACGGATTATCTGGCGTGACCTGACCCGCCAGGCCGATCTGGTGCAGACCTGCCGCGACCTTTCCGACATGGCCGATGCCAGTATCGACCAGGCCTATCAGTGGCTGTACGCGCGCCATTGCCAGCAGTTCGGCGTGCCGACCGGTCGACGCAGTGGCCAGCCGCAGCAAATGGTTGTCCTGGGCATGGGCAAGCTCGGTGCGGTGGAACTCAATCTGTCGTCGGACATCGACCTGATTTTCGCTTACCCCGAGGGCGGCGAAACCGTTGGTGTGAAACGTCCGCTGGATAACCAGGAATTTTTCATCCGTCTTGGCCAGCGCCTGATCAAGGCGCTGGACCCGATGACCGTCGACGGCTTTGTGTTCCGTGTCGACATGCGCCTGCGGCCTTACGGTTCGGCGGGCGCCCTGGTCCTGAGTTTCAACGCGCTGGAGCAGTACTATCAGGATCAGGGCCGCGACTGGGAACGCTACGCGATGATCAAGTCGCGGGTGGTGGCCGGCGATCAAGTGGCCGGTGCGCAACTGCAAGAGCTGCTGCGCCCCTTCGTTTACCGACGCTATCTGGACTTTTCGGCCATCGAAGCGCTGCGTACCATGAAGCAGCTGATCCAGCAGGAAGTGCGGCGCAAGGGCATGGCCGACAACATCAAGCTGGGCTCGGGCGGCATCCGGGAAGTCGAGTTCATCGCCCAGGCTTTCCAGTTGATTCACGGTGGCCGCGACTTGAGCCTGCAACAGCGTCCACTATTAAAGGTACTGAACACCCTGGAAGGTCAGGGTTATCTGCCGCCGGCGGTGATCAGCGAGCTGCGTGAAGGCTACGAATTCCTGCGATACACCGAACATGCGATCCAGACGATTGCCGACCGCCAGACGCAGATGCTGCCCGATGGCGAACAGGATCAGGCGCGCATTGCCTTTATGTTGGGTTTCGCCGATTGGGCGGCTTTTCATGAGCAACTGATGTACTGGCGCGGCCGCATTGCCTGGCACTTCGCCCAGGTGATCGCCGATCCCGACGAAGACGATGCTGAAAGTGAAGTGGTGGTCGGTGGTGAGTGGCTGCCGCTTTGGGAAGAGGCTCAGGATGAAGAGGCGGCCTGTCGCCAGTTGCAGGAGGGCGGTTTCACTGACGCGCCCAAGGCGCTGAAAGCCCTGGCCAGCCTGCGTGGCAGCCCGCAGTTGCGCGCCATGCAGCGTCTGGGGCGCGAGCGCCTCGATGCGTTTATCCCGCGCTTGCTGGCTCAAGCGGTAGAGCACGCCAACCCGGACCTGGTGCTGGAACGGGTGCTGCCACTGGTGGAAGCCGTGGCCCGCCGTTCGGCGTATCTGGTGCTGCTGACCGAAAACCCCGGTGCCTTGCGACGCCTGCTGACCTTATGCGCGGCGAGCCCGTGGATCGCCGAACAGATCACCCGCTTCCCGTTGCTGCTCGACGAACTGCTCAACGAAGGCCGGCTGTTCAAGCCGCCCCTGGCGCCGGAACTGGCCGCCGAATTGCGCGAGCGCCTGACGCGGATTCCCGAGGACGACCTCGAACAGCAAATGGAGGCCTTGCGTCATTTCAAGCTGGCGCACCGCTTGCGGGTTGCCGCGTCGGAAATCGCCGGCAGCCTGCCGCTGATGAAAGTCAGTGATTACCTGACCTGGCTCGCCGAAGCGATTCTGGAGCAAGTGCTGGCCCTGGCCTGGCGCCAGACCGTGGCTAAGTACGGTACGCCGCTGCGCAGCGACGGGACCCTGTGCGATCCTGGCTTCATCATTGTCGGTTATGGAAAGGTCGGCGGCCTGGAATTGGGGCATGGTTCGGACCTGGATCTGGTGTTCATCCACGATGGCGATCCGCAAGCGGAAACCGACGGGCCGAAGCCTATCGATGGCGCGCAATTCTTTACCCGCCTGGGGCAGCGGATCATTCACTTGCTGACGGCCCAGACCAACTCCGGTCAGCTCTATGAAGTGGATATGCGCCTGCGACCGTCCGGTGCGGCAGGGTTGCTGGTGAGTTCGCTGGGGGCCTTTGCCCGCTATCAGGAAAATGAGGCCTGGACCTGGGAGCATCAGGCATTGGTTCGGGCTCGGGTGCTCGTGGGCAGCGAGGATGTTGGTCGGGCGTTTGAACAGGTTCGCGCGTCGATCCTGGGCAAGGCGCGTGATTTGCCGACCTTGCGCCAGGAGGTCAGCGAGATGCGCGCCAAGATGCGCGACAACCTCGGCAGCAAGAGCACTGCCGCCGGCACCGGGGCAAATGCCTTCGAGGCCACGGCGCCGTTCGATCTCAAGCAGGACGCCGGAGGTATCGTCGATATTGAATTTATGGTGCAATACGCGGCCCTGGCGTGGTCTGAAACACATCCACCCTTGCTGCGCTGGACGGACAATATCCGCATTCTGGAAGAGCTGGAGCACGAAGGCCTGATGCCCGCCGAAGATGCCAGCCTGTTGCGTGAAGCCTATAAAGCTTACCGCTCCGCCGCCCACCGGCAGGCCTTGCAGAAGGACCCGGGGGTGATTCCCGGCGACCAGTTCGCGGACGAACGGCGACAGGTCATGCGAATCTGGCATGAGTTGGGGCTAAGCTGAGGCGGGATATTTGATGCACCCGATACCCCTGTGGGAGCGAGCTTGCTCGCGATGAACTTGAGAGCGCCGCGGGGTGCCGACTTGTCGCGTTATCGTTAACGCCCATCGCGAGCAGGCTCGCTCCTACAGTGGATTTGCGTTGTTCTGTAGAATTTTCGAGGCGGGGAGGCATAAGCCTCCCCGGATCGTTTTTGGAAACCACATGAAAATTCTGATCGTTGGGCCCAGTTGGGTCGGTGACATGGTGATGGCGCAGACACTGTTTCAGTGTCTCAAACAGCGCCACCCGCAATGCGAAATCGACGTGCTGGCCCCCGAGTGGAGCCGGCCGATTCTTGAGCGCATGCCCGAAGTCCGCCAGGCCTTGAGCTTTCCGCTCGGTCACGGCGCGCTGGAGCTGGCGACGCGTCGGCGTATCGGGAAGTCCCTGGCCGACCCGTACGACCAGGCGATCCTGTTGCCCAATTCCCTGAAGTCGGCGCTGGTGCCGTTCTTTGCCGGCATTCCCAAGCGCACCGGTTGGCGCGGTGAGTTCCGTTACGGCCTGCTCAATGACGTGCGCACGCTGGATAAGGAACGTTACCCGCTGATGATCGAGCGCTTCATGGCCCTGGCGTACGAGCCGGGTGTTGAATTGCCCAAGCCTTACCCACGGCCGAGCCTGCGGATCGACCCGGTGACCCGCGAAGCGGCACTGGCCAAGTTCGGTCTGGCCCTCGATCGTCCGGTGCTGGCGCTGTGCCCCGGCGCCGAGTTTGGCGAATCCAAACGCTGGCCGTCCGAGCACTATGCCAAGGTCGCCGAAGCGAAGATCCGCGAGGGCTGGCAAGTCTGGCTGTTCGGTTCGAAAAACGATCACGCCGTGGGCGAGGACATTCGTTCGCGCCTGATTCCCGGTTTGCGCGAAGAATCGGTGAACCTCAGTGGTGGCACTTCGCTGGCCGAGGCGATCGATCTGCTGTCCTGCGCCGATTCGGTAGTCTCCAACGACTCCGGCCTGATGCACGTCGCCGCCGCCCTCAATCGTCCCCTGGTGGCGGTCTACGGTTCGACGTCGCCGGGTTTCACGCCGCCGCTGGCCGAGCATGTCGAGATCGTGCGCCTGGGCATCGAATGCAGTCCCTGCTTCGACCGCACCTGCCGTTTCGGTCATTACAACTGCCTGCGCCAGCTCATGCCGCAAGCGGTGAACGAAGTCTTGCAGCGTTTGCAGGGCACTGTGGTCGAGGTCCAATAGCTTGCGGGTACTGCTGATCAAGACTTCATCGCTGGGCGACGTGATTCATGCGTTACCGGCATTGACCGATGCTGCGCGGGCGATTCCCGGCATCAAGTTCGACTGGGTGGTGGAAGAGGGGTTTGCCGAGATCCCGACCTGGCACCCGGCGGTGGGCAAGGTGATTCCGGTGGCGATCCGTCGCTGGCGCAAGAACATCTGGCAAACCATCAAGAGCGGGGAGTGGAAGCGCTTCAAGCAAAGCGTTCGTGCGACTAAATACGATCTGGTCATCGATGCCCAGGGCCTGCTGAAAAGCGCCTGGCTGACCCGTTACGTCAAGGCGCCGGTGGCCGGCCTCGATAAAAGCTCGGCCCGCGAGCCGATCGCTGCGCGTTTCTATGATCGGCGCCTGGCGGTTGCCCGTGGCCAGCACGCGGTGGAGCGGGTCCGTCAGTTATTCGCCATCGCCCTCGGCTACGACCTGCCCAAGGGCCTGGGCGATTACGGTCTGAGCGTCGAGCGCCTGGTGGAATTGCCACGCAAGAATCCCTACGTGCTGTTTCTGCACGGCACCACCTGGGACACCAAGCACTGGCCCGAAGCCTACTGGCGCGAGCTGGCCGAGCGTGTCGGGTATCTGGGTGTCGGGGTGAAGTTGCCGTGGGGCAATGCCGTCGAAAAGGCCCGCGCCGAGCGCATTGCCAAAGACATGAAGCACGTCGAAGTGCTGCCCAGGCTGAATCTGGCCGGCGTTGGCAAAGTGTTGGCCGGCGCGCAAGGCTGCGTGGCAGTGGACACCGGCCTGGGTCATCTGGCCGCTGCACTGGATGTGCCGACGCTGTCGCTGTTCGGCCCGACCAATCCGGGCCTGACCGGGGCCTATGGCAAGTCGCAGATTCACCTGGCCAGCGACTTCCCTTGCGCGCCGTGCCTGCAAAAGAAATGCACCTACCAACCGACGGCCGAAGATGCCCGTCGGTTCGACCTGAAACGCGAGTGGCCGCTGTGCTTCACGCGTCTGAATCCTGAGCGTGTCGCGAGCCGACTGAGCACGTTGTTACTGGCTGAGGAGCTGCGCTGATGCAATTGGCATTTGTCCTGTACAAATATTTCCCCTTTGGCGGCTTGCAGCGTGACTTCATGCGCATTGCCCTGGAGTGCCAGAAGCGCGGCCACCAGATTCGCGTCTACACGCTGATCTGGGAGGGGGACGTGCCGCCGGGCTTTGAAGTGCTGGTCGCACCGGTCAAGGCGTTCTTCAACCACCGGCGCAACGAAAAACTCAGCGCGTGGATGGAGGCGGACCTGGCCAAGCGTCCGGTCGACCGCTTGATCGGCTTCAACAAAATGCCGGGCCTGGACGTCTACTACGCCGCCGATGGCTGCTTCGAAGACAAAGCGCAGAACCTGCGTAATTCGCTGTACCGGCGCTGGGGGCGGTACCGTCACTTCGCCGAGTACGAACGCGCGGTGTTCGCCAGGGATTCCAGGACCGAAATCCTGATGATTTCCGAAGTGCAGCAGCCGTTGTTCATCAAGCATTACGACACGCCGCTCAAGCGTTTCCATCTGCTGCCTCCCGGCATTGCCCAGGACCGTCGTCGCCCGGCGAATGCGGACGAAATCCGCGCCGGCTTCCGCGCCGAATTCAGCTTGAAGGATGATGAGCTGCTGTTGGTCCAGATCGGCTCGGGATTCAAGACCAAAGGCGTGGATCGCAGCCTCAAGGCCCTGGCCGCATTGCCTGCCGATCTGAAGAAACGTACCCGGCTGTTTGTAATTGGCCAGGACGACCCCAAGTTATTCCAGATGCAGAGCGCCACGTTGGGGCTCGGCGATAACGTCACGTTCCTCAAGGGTCGCAGCGATATTCCGCGTTTTCTGCTGGGTGCCGATGTGTTGATCCACCCGGCCTACAACGAAAACACCGGCACTGTGCTGCTTGAAGCGCTGGTGGCCGGGTTGCCGGTGCTGGTGAGTGCGGTGTGCGGTTACGCCCATTACATTGCCGAGGCCGATGCCGGCCTGGTGCTGGACGAACCCTTCGAGCAGGCGCAGTTGACGCAGTATCTGACGGGCATGTTGAACGACGCTCAAGCACGGGCGGCCTGGAGCCGCAACGGTGTGGCCTTCGCCGAGACGGCCGACCTCTATAGCATGCCGCAGCACGCGGCCGATGTGATTCTGGCGGAGCACGCTGAATGAAGTTGATGCTGGCTGAACCGTTCAAGAGCCTCTGGGCCGGACGCGACCCGTTCGCGGAAGTCGAGGGGCTTCAGGGCGAGGTGTACCGCGAGCTCGAAGCTCGCCGCACCCTGCGCACTGAAGTGGACGGCAACGGGTTTTTCGTGAAGATTCACCGTGGCATCGGCTGGGGTGAGATCTTCAAGAACCTGCTCACCGCCAAGTTGCCGGTGCTCGGCGCGGGCCAGGAGTGGAAAGCCATCCAGCGCCTGCAGGAAGTCGGCGTGCCGACCATGACCGCCGTGGCTTACGGCGAAAAGGGCAGCAACCCGGCGGATCAGCATTCGTTCATCGTCACCGAAGAGCTGGCACCGACCGTCAGCCTCGAAGATTTCAGCATCGATTGGGTCAGGCAACCGCCCGAGCCAAGGCTCAAGCGTGCGCTGATCGCCGAAGTGGCGCGCATGACCGGCATGATGCACCGTGCCGGGGTCAACCATCGCGACTGCTACATCTGCCACTTCCTGCTGCACACCGACAAACCGGTCACCGCAGACGACTTCAAGCTCTCGGTGATCGATCTGCACCGCGCCCAGACCCGCCCGGCGATCACCCGGCGCTGGCGCAACAAGGATCTGGCGGCGCTGTACTTTTCGGCGCTGGATATCGGATTGACCCGGCGCGACAAGTTGCGTTTCCTCAAGGGTTACTTCCAGCAGCCACTGCGCCGGATCCTCGCCGAAGAAGCGTCGCTGCTGGCCTGGCTCGAAGGCAAGGCCAAAAAACTCTACGACCGCAAACAGCGCTACGGGGATGCGCTCTGATGTCGGGCTGGACACTGGAACCGGCATACAGCGATCTGGCAGACGACTTCGGCAGTCTGGAGGCAGTGTTTGCGCTTGAGGGCGAACGCCTGACACGTGATCTGCTGTCCGAGGTCATCCGCGTGCAGCGCAATGGCGTCAATTATTACGTCAAACGCTATGTCGGGGCAGGCAAAGGCCTGCGCCGCTACCTCGGCAAGCCGAGGGTGAAAATGGAATGGCAGAACCTCAAGCGCTTCGCCAAATGGGGCATTCCCACCGCCGAGGTAGTCGCGTGGGGCCTGGAGCGACGCGGCGCGGCTTACGATCGAGGGGCGATGATCACCCGCGAGCTGCCGCATACCGAAGACTTGTCGGTGCTGGCCGGCCGGCACGACCTGAAACTGGCCGACCGGGCGTGGGTCGACACGGTCAGCCGCCAGTTGGCCGGCTACACCCGGACCATGCACGATCACCGCTTTACCCATAACGATTTGAAATGGCGCAACCTGCTGATCGACGATCAGGCCAGGCTGTTCCTGATCGATTGCCCCAACGGTGATTTTTGGCGCGGTTTCTGGCTCAAGTACCGCATTACCAAGGATCTGGCGTGTCTCGACAAGGTTGCCAAGTATCACTTGTCGGCTACCCAGCGCCTGCGCTTTTACTTGCAATACCGTCAACGGACCCGGCTCAATGCGGCCGACAAAAAACGGATTCGGCACGTGGTGAGATTTTTCGAGGGGCGTGAATGACTGATTTCCTGGCGGCTGAAGACCGTGCGCTGCTTGAGCGCCACGGTCTCGGCACATTCGAGGCCCTCTGGACCCGGCAGTTGGATGCCGTGGACGAGCCCAACTCCGTTGCTGGCGGCTGGAGCAGCGTTTTTCGACTGAACCTGGAAGGTCATGGTTTTTACCTCAAGCGCCAGAGCAACTACCTGATGCGCACTTTGCATGCACCTTTTGGCGAGCCCAGTTTTGCCCGCGAATTTCGCAACATCAGCCGCTACGAAAAGCTCGGTATTCCGGCGTTGGAAGCGGTGTTCTACGGTCAGCGCAAAGTCGATGGCGAAGTCCGGGCCATTTTGCTGACGCGCGCGCTGGATGGCTGGGATGACCTGGATTCGCTGTTGCAGCGCTGGTCGGACCTGAGCGAGGCGCAGCATTCGGCCATCTTGCGGGCCTGCGGGCAATTGGCGCGGCTAGTGCACAGCCGGCGCCAGGTGCACGGCTGTTTTTATCCCAAGCACATATTTCTGCGCGCCACCGGTGACGGCTATCAGGCCCAGTTGATCGACCTGGAAAAGACCCGGCTCTTGCTGTTTGGTCAGCGTGACCGGATCAAGGATCTGGAGCCGTTGCTGCGTCGGGCGTCTGTGTGGGGTGCGGCGCAAGTTCGCGAGCTGTTGGCCGCGTACCTGGATCAAGCGCAGGACAGTTCGCTGGTCGATAGCTGGGCAGAGCGGCTGACCGCGCGCCGCGACCACAAGGAGCAACGCTGATGCGTTTGTCCGAGCTGAAAAACGCTGGCCGCAGCCCGAGCCTGCCGCTCAACCTCTCGTTGGCCGATGCCGCCGGGCCGGCCGATTTGCAGTTGCTGAGCCTGTTACGGGTTTTACCGGGGCAGCGTTATGTGGGCGCCGGTATCTGGCGCGGACGCCCGGTATTGGCCAAGCTGTTGGTGGGCAGCAAGGCGGCGCGACATTTTCAGCGAGAGCTGGCTGGCGTTCGTTTACTCGCCGAACAAGGGCTGACCACGCCACTGTTGTTGGCCGATGGCCTCAAGGATGGCGAGGGCGGTTGGCTGCTGTTCGATTTTCTTGAGGGCGCCGAAAGCCTCGATGATGCCTGGAAGCGGGTTGAACACCTGCCAATGCTGGCCGATGAGCAATCAGCCGTCCTCGCAGAAGCCCTGGGCGCGATCGGGCAAATGCACCGCAAGGGCCTTTGGCAGGAAGACTTGCACCTGGACAACCTCTTGCGCCAGGGCAATCGCCTCTATTTGATCGATGGCGCCGGGATCCGCAGCGAAACGCCTGGCCAGCCATTGTCGCGCCAGAAAGTCCTGGAAAACCTCGGGGTGTTTTTTGCCCAGTTGCCCAAGTCGATGGAGCCGTACATCGAGGAGTTGCTGGTCTATTACCTGCTGAGCAACGGCGAGCACGCCTTGCCCATGGAGGCCTTGCAGAAACAGATCGACAAGGTCCGCAGCTGGCGCCTCAAAGACTTCCTGATCAAGGTCGGTCGCGATTGCACGCTGTTCAGTGTCCGGCGTGGCGCATTCGGTTTGCAGGCCATTCGCCGCGAGGAAGAGGCGGCGATGCTGCCGGTTCTGGCGCAGGCCGATGCCTTGCTCGATCAGGGCCATCTGTACAAGACTGGCGGCGCGGCGAGCGTCGGTAAGGTCGAGGCGGGCGGTCGTACACTGGTCATCAAGCGCTATAACATCAAGGGTTTCGCCCATTGGCTCAAACGCTTCTGGCGCCCGAGCCGTGCCTGGCATTCCTGGCGCGAAGGCAATCGCCTGGCGTTCCTTGGCATCGCTACGCCCAAACCCCTGGCGTTGCTGGAGAAGCGTTTTTTCTGGCTGCGCAGTCGTGCCTATCTGGTCACCGAGTATCTGCCGGGGCCGGACATCATCGAGCGTTTTGCGCCTTACGTTGAAAATGGCGACGCTCCAGAGGCCGAACTGTTGGCGCTGGATCACCTGTTCGCCGAATTGATTCGAGCGCGCATCAGTCATGGCGATTTCAAGGGGCACAACCTGTTCTGGCAACAGGATCGCTGGGCGCTGATCGACCTGGACTCGATGTGTCAGCACGGCTCGCTCGGCAGCTTCGCGCCGGCGTATGCGCGGGATCGGGCGAGGTTCATGCGTAACTGGCCGCAAAGCAGCGCCCTCTATCGAGTCATCGATGAGCGTTTGCCCAAAGACATCATCAGCGCTGACTGAATCGCCTTCGTAAGCAAGTTGAGGAGGCCTGAACAGCCAGCAATAAATCGGGACAAGTCCCTGGGAATTGTCCTACGCGATCTTGAGAAGCCATGAACTGTGGCCAGAATTACCACGGTGCTAGTTTGCCTGACGTTCTCGGAGGGCAGACTTTGACAATGAAAATGGCGGTTGCATGGGGTGCCATCGCACTGATGCTGGTGGGTTGCGGCACCGTCACAACGGTGCTGCAGGATGATGCAGACGCGGCTCGGGGGCTTCGAAGGCAAAAAACCTATTGCCAGTCCATTCCTCGGGTCTACAGCGGGTTGGCCTACGATTTTTGTGTATTGAATGCGCCGCCCGATCCCACGGGTATCCTCGTTCCATTCATTCTGCTGGACCTTGCCCTGTCGGGGGTACTGGACACCGTTGTGTTGCCGTACACGATTTACCAGCAAGGCATGGAGGGCAATGTCCGCATTTACTGGCGGCCTGCAAGCGGATAATCAGTGATGCGGTCACCGCTGTGAGTGCTTGCCGCTGCTTTTAAGCTATAATCCCGCCCTTTAGCTGTCTCTCGCCACTTGCGAGGGCGCATTATTTTTTGAGGCGCGTTGCGCCTGCATGCAGACTAAAGAGGCTAGACCCCTGTGGCATTGACGATTCTTGGCCTGTCCGGCGCCCTTAGCCATGATCCTTCCGCAGCCTTGTACATCGACGGCAAGCTGGTCGCGGCGGCTGAAGAAGAGCGCTTTGTGCGCGATAAACATGCAAAGAACCGCATGCCCTACGAATCGGCGAAGTTCTGCCTGGAACAAGCCGGCATCAAGCCTTCCGACGTTGACGTGGTAGCGATTCCGTTCGCGCCCATCAGCCTGTTCGGCAAGGCGCGCTGGCATTACGCCAAGCGTTACTGGTACGCCCCGGACCGCGCCCTCGACGCGATCCTGATGGGCAACCGTCGCTACAAGCGCTATCGCAACAAGATCGTCTGGTGCCTGGAACAGCTGGGCTTCGATCCGAAGAAAATCAAGATCGAGCCGGTCGAGCACCACTTGGCCCACGCTTCCAGCGCTTACCATTGCTCCGGTTTCAAAGAGAAAACCGCGATTCTGGGGATCGATGGCAAGGGCGAATACGCCACGACCTTCTTCGGTTACGGTGAAAACGGCAAGATCCACAAGATCAAGGAGTTCTTCGATCCTGACTCCCTCGGCGGCCTGTACGGCGCGATCACCGAGTTCCTCGGTTTCGAGATGCTGGACGGTGAGTTCAAGGTCATGGGCATGGCGCCGTACGGCGATGCCAGCAAGTATGATTTCTCGCGCCTGGCCTCGTTCGAAAACGGCGAACTGGTGATCAACACCGACTATGCCAACGTCATCGGTCTGCGCCGCTATAAAGAGAAGGGCAAGGGTTTCTACTTCTCGCCGAAGCTGATCGAGTGGCTGGGTCCGAAGCGCGAAGGCGACATCGCCGACGAGCCTTACATCCACTACGCCGCGAGCATGCAAGCGCTGTTCGAAAAAATCTCGCTGCAGATGATCGACTACTACCTGGGTGACGTGCTCAAGCAGACCGGCAAGCTGGCCTTCGCTGGCGGCTGCGCACTGAACGTCAAGCTGAACCAGAAAATCATCGCCCGCGACGATATCAAGGAGCTGTTCGTGCAGCCGGCGTCCGGCGATGCCGGCACCGCAGTCGGCGCCGCAGCCTATGTGTCCCACGCCCGTGGCGTGCCGGTCGAGAAGATGGAGCACGTCTACCTCGGCCCGTCGTACAGCAACGAAGATGTGATCGCCGCGTGCGCCCGTCACGAGAACAAGCCGAAATGGCGCAAGCTCGACAACATGCCGGAGCAGATCGCCAAAATCATGGTCGATGGCAACCCGGTGGCGTGGTTCCAGGGTCGCATGGAGTTCGGTCCGCGTGCCTTGGGCGGTCGTTCGATCATCGGTTGCCCGAGCGTGCCTGGTGTGGCGGATCGCATCAACCACCAGATCAAGTTCCGCGAGCGCTGGAGGCCTTTCTGCCCGTCGATGCTCGACACCGTGGCACCGCAAATGATCAAGATCGATCACCCGGCGCCGTTCATGACCTTCACCTTCGAAGTGGCTGAAGAGTGGAAAACCCGCGTGCCGGAAGTCGTCCATGAAGACGGCACTTCCCGTGCCCAGGTGCTCAAGCGCGAATACAACCCGCGCTATTACGACATGATGAAGGCGCTGGAAGTCCTGACGGGTAACGGCGTGTCGCTGAACACCTCGCTCAACCGTCGCGGCGAACCGATGATCTGCTCGCCGACGGATGCCTTGAACATGTTCTTCGGTTCCGATCTACAGTACTTGATCATGGAAGACATTCTGGTGGTCAAAGAGGGCGCTGAAGGGTACGGCCTTGACTGAAACACTGATCAGTATCGTGATCCCTGCTTACAACTACGCCCGTACCCTGCCACGCGCAGTGGAGTCGGTACTGGCGCAGCTGGATGAGGCTGCCGCGGATTTGTTGGTTATCGATGATGGTTCGACCGATGAAACGCCACAGGTCTTGGAGAAGCTTCTCCGCGACCACCCGGGGCGCTTTCGTGCCTTGCGCAAAGCCAACGGTGGCGCGTCTTCGGTTCGCAACCGCGGGATCGAGGAGACCAGCGGTCACTATCTGATTTTTCTCGATGCAGACGATGAGATGGCTCCCGGGGCGCTGGCTGCATTGACTCAACACATCGCCAGTAACCCGCAAAGCCGGATGGTCATTGGTGGGCACTGGTCGGTGTTCGCTGATGGCAAACGCAGCCTGCATGTTGTGAGGCCTTTACCGGATACGGCTCGGCAGCGGGTGCAAGGCTATCTGCTGTACAAGAGCATATCGGTTTCCAATGGCGCCTGTGCGATGCATCGGGATGTTTTCGTCGCGGGAAATTATCCCGAACACTTGCGAAACGTTGAAGACATTCCAGTGTTCGCCCAAGTGTTCGCTCGCTACCCCTGCAGTGTGCTGAATCAGCCTTTGGCGCTCATTCACAAGCATGACGACAGCATGCGCAACGATCTGACCCAAAGCCTTGCCGCGGGTACGGAAATGATCAACGACGTTTTTTCCAGTCAGCGTATGCCTGAAGACTTGCATGACTTGCGCCAAGCGTTTCTGGCGCAGCGTTACCTGTCATTGTTTCGCGATTGCTACTCCCGGCGCGAATATAAGCTGGCCAGGAAATTCTACTTTCAGGCTCTGCGCTCCGACTGGCGAACGTTCGCTCGCTGGTCCTACACCCGCAAGGCTTTACGTCTGCTGTTTCGATGAATGGGCGGCGGTGATGATACAGTGCGCACCGTTTTTTTTATTTGTCTCATTTGGTCGCATTGCCAATGATCGGGCGAAGTGATGGGGTTGATCGCCTGACATCATTACTTCTGCGGGCGTTGGATTGACGGCGTACTTTGCTCGTGTTGTGAGGGGTTGGGTGATGGGCAGGGATGGTAGAGCGGGGGCTTATGTCGCCCGGATTGTTGATAAATACCCGGTTCGACTGGCGTTCTGGGGCAGTTTGCTGTTGTCCCTGATTGCGGTGATGGGCACTGCGACGGTGGGGCGTGATGCCGCGTTATACATCGATATTGCCCAGCAAGTTTCGGAGCACGGGCCGAGTGTAGCCTGGAAGCATTTCGACTGGCCGTGGTTTTCGTTTTTGCTGGCCGGTACCCACCTCGTCCTGCGCTTGCCATTGGAGTTGAGCGCCTATCTGTGGTGCGGTCTGTTTCTCGCCGGCACCTGCGCATTGATGGTCGATTGTGTTCGTCGGCGCTCCCCGGATACCGCTCGTTGGGCCTGCCTGGTGGTCCTGGCGATGCCTGCGGTCAATAGCTTTCGAAATGACATCATCCGCGAATACGGTTTCTGGTTTTTCTGCACGCTGGCGCTCTGGCTCGCGCTTCGATGGCAGGACCGTGGCGGTTGGCTGCGTGCGGCGCTCATTCACCTGGCCATTGTGGCGGGACTTTTCTTTCGTCTTGAGGCGGTGCTGTTGTTCCTTGCGCTGGGTCTGTGGCAGCTGCCGAATCTATGGTCGCCCACGCATCGCTCGCGGTTCATGCAGTTCGCTCTTTTGCCTGTGATCGGGTTGTTCGCTGCCTTGGTGTCAGGTGCGTTTTTGGCTCCGCGCCTGATGCTCTATCTGGAGATGATCACCCCTCGTAACGTGTTCGCGTCATTCCAGATGTTGTCTGAGCAGTTTGGCAATTCGCTGGTCAACAAGTACTCGCGGGACGAAGCGGGGCGAATTATTTTCTTTGGCATTCTGGCGTCCCTGTCGATCAGCTTTGTGAAGCTGATGGGGCCTTTTGCTGTTCCTTTCGTGCTGCGACGCAATTGGGGTGCTTTGAGCGCCTATTGGCGTGACTATCGTCCGTTTGCCTGGGCGGCCTTGCTGTACGCGGTGGTGTTGGTTCTGTTCTTTATCAAGGAGCAGTTCATGAACACGCGCTATGTGAGCTTCTTGAATTTGCTGTTTGTGCCCGTGTTGGCGATGGGCTTGTCGGCTTTTGCCCGTCAATTTCCTCGCGGGTGCAAAGCGCTGGTGGTGCTGGGGCTTTTGGTGATGCTGTCCAACGTCCTTTCCTTCGGTGCCGGTAAAACCCATTACATCGAGGCGGGACACTGGATGGCTGCCCATACCGAGTCTGGTGAATCAGCCTACTTTGAGGATGGGCGCATCAGCTATTACGCTGGGCGTGGTTACGTTCTCCCGCTGCTGACGCGTGAGGAGGCGATGTCTGCGCAGCATGCCGGGGAGTACCGGTACTTTCTCATTGATGCGAAGGAAGGCGAGCCATGGCTGAGTGCATGGCTGGCGGAGCACAATCTGCGGATCTTGGCCCATTTCGCCAATCGAAAGGGCGCCACGGTGTTGGTTATAGGCCGGTAAGGCTTAACCGATCAACAGGCGCAGGCGCTTGATGAGTGGAGCCTGCTGCTGGCTTGGCAGGGCCTGGCGGTAGCCTTCAAGAAAGGTGGTGCCAGCGTCTTGGCCCAGCAGCCACTGCCGGTCTTCCTTGTAGCGCAGCAGGTGAGCAAAGTTGCGCAGGCGTTTGCTGTTGCTCATGGCGCGTTTCTGGCAGTGCAAGTCAGCGATATCGATCAGGCCCAGCGTTTTCTCCGGGGTCAGAACCACATTGCCAAAGTGCAGCGATCGAAAGTACACGCCCTTTTCATGCAGTTGGGCGATGAAGCCTCCGAGCTGGAACCTCAATGCATCAGCCTCTTCGGTGCTATTGTGCAGTTGACGAACTGTCGTGCCTTCCAGGGGGCTGTAATACACGCAGTCTCGTTGAATGCTGGGGATGCGGTACACCGCAACAACTGTCGGGCAGAGAATGCCGCGTTGCTTCAAGGCCCGAGTGTTGTCTGCGAAGCGTTGAGCATAAGGAAAGAGCAGTGCCGAACTGAGCAATCGCTTGCGACGGAACAGTTTGAGCATCTTTCCGTCAGTCAGCCTGAGTACCTTGTCGCCGGAACCATCAGCTTCCAGTACGTGTGCACCTTTGCGCAGTGCCTCGTAGGTGCTGTGATCAATCGCTTGCATGCCTGACTCCCAATCATTAGGCGGTTATCTTAACCGACTTGGTCGGGAGGTGGCTTCCTGTCATGTTTATTGGGGCCGTTGGGGCGTGTGATATCATCGGCACCTTACTGATTTGTGCGGATTACCATGAGCAATCCTGAACCGAAAGCCCAGTCCACGCTGGCGATCTATTTCCGTCTTTTGACTTACGTTCGGCCTTATGTCGGCATGTTCATGCTGAGTATCGTGGGCTTTTTGATCTTCGCATCGACCCAGCCGATGCTCGCTTATATCCTCAAGTATTTCGTTGACGGCCTGGCCAATCCCGAGATCAGCCTGTTTCCGGGCAATCCTTATCTGGGTAAGTTGCAGTTGCTGGAAAGTGTGCCGCTGATGATTATCGCGATCGCGATCTGGCAGGGGATTGGTTCATATCTGGGAAACTTCTTTCTCGCGCGGGTTTCCCTTGGGCTTGTGCATGATCTACGGGTGGTTCTGTTCAACAAGTTGCTGGACCTGCCCAATGGTTACTTTGACAAGAACAACTCCGGCCACCTGATTTCCCGCATCACCTTTAACGTGACGATGGTGACCGGTGCTGCGACCGATGCGATCAAGGTGGTTATTCGCGAAGGCATGACCGTGATTTTTCTGTTCTGCACCCTGTTGTGGATGAACTGGAAGCTCACGCTTGTCATGGTGGCCATCTTGCCGGTGATCGGCATGATGGTGAACAGCACCAGCCGCAAATTCCGCAAGCAAAGCAAAAAGATCCAGTTGTCGATGGGCAATGTCACCCACGTTGCATCCGAGACTATCCATGGTTATCGCGTGGTGCGCAGCTTCGGTGGCGAAACCTATGAAAAGAAGCGCTTTTTAGAGGCCAGCCAGAGCAATACCGACAAGCAACTGACGATGACCAAGACAGGCGCGGTTTACACGCCGGTGCTCCAGCTGGTGACCTATAGCGCCATGGCCGTGGTCATGTTCCTGGTGTTGTACCTGCGTGGCGATTCGTCTCCTGGCGAGCTGGTGGCCTACATCACCATGGCGGGTTTGCTGCCCAAGCCAATTCGCCAGCTTTCGGAAGTCAGCTCGACCATCCAGAAAGGTGTGGCGGGTGCCGAGAGTATTTTCGAGCAACTGGACGAGCCTGCAGAGGTTGATCAGGGCACCGTTGAGCCAGATCGTCTCGAGGGGCGTCTGGAAGTGCGCAATCTCAGCTTCAGTTACCCCGACAGCGACAAACAGGTTCTGGATGACATCAGTTTCACTATCGAGCCTGGTCAGATGGTCGCGTTGGTCGGGCGTTCAGGCAGTGGCAAATCCACCCTGGCCGGTCTGATTCCACGCTTTTATCAGCACGAACAGGGCCAGATTTTGCTCGATAATGTGCAGGTCGAGGATTTCACGCTACGCAGCCTGCGTCGGCAAATTGCCTTGGTGACCCAGCAAGTCACCTTGTTCAACGACACTGTTGCCAACAATATCGCCTACGGTGATCTGGCAGGTACGCCGCTTGAAGAGGTCAAGAAAGCGGCGACTGAGGCCTATGCCGACGAGTTCATCGCCAAGATGCCGCAAGGCTACGAAACGATGGTCGGTGAGAATGGTGTCTTGCTGTCCGGCGGTCAACGTCAACGCATCGCCATTGCTCGAGCGCTGCTCAAGGACGCACCGTTGTTGATCCTGGACGAGGCGACTTCGGCTCTGGATACCGAGTCCGAGCGACATATCCAGGCAGCCCTGGATCACGTGGTCAAGAACCGCACGACGCTGGTGATCGCTCACCGCTTGAGCACCATCGAAAGGTCTGATCTGATTCTGGTCATGGATAGCGGTCGAATCGTTGAGCGCGGTACGCATGCGCAGCTCTTGGAACTCAATGGCTATTACTCCCGCCTGCATTCCAAAGAGTTCCAGGAAGGAGATGAACCACAACCGACACATGTGATCGGCATATGCTGACGATTTTCCGCGGCTGGCGCGAGCGTGGCTGGACCGAAATCGACCGTGAAACCTATGAGCAGGCGTGGCAGCGTTTTGGCGGCAGTTTCGCCACCCACCCGGTGGTGGTTGAGCGTTTGTCCGGGTTCGTTGGCGTCGAGCTGCGTTATCTGGGTTGGTTAGTCGACGGTGCAGTCGTGGCAGCTGTTGCCTCTTGGGGGCGTCATGTGGCCTTGTCCAAGGAAGTGCTCAAGCGAGAGGGTAAGCGCGGGCTGCTCGACATGGGGAACGCAGAGATCATTCTGCCGATCGCCCCGGACGTTGTAGTGCCAGTGCGTCAGCGAATGGCTTATGTCTCGCAGCTCAATGCCGCACAGATCAGCACATTGCGTGCGCAACCTGAGGGGCTCGCCCTGGCGCGAGCGCCGGAGGACTACTCGAAGAAGTTTCGCTACAACCAGCGTCGAGAACAACGCCTCCTGGAAGAGGCCGGTGGCGCATTGATCCCGATGGCCGAGCTGACGCCTCAGGAGCAGGCGGCAGCGTACAGCGACCTGTTTGAGCGTCGCTGGGGATTTGCCGTTCCCGGCAAGGCAGGTTTGATAGAGGTCTTCACTTTACTGCGTGAGTTCATGACCGGCTCGGTGGTGATGCTGGACTCGGCACCTGTTGCCATTCAGATTCTTTATCGCGTCGAAGCGCCGCAGTGGGTTTCGCTGGAGTACATCAACGGCGGTGTGGACCCCCAGAGTCGTGAGTTCAGCCCCGGCAGTGTGCTGAGCTTCGTCAATACCCAGCAGGCCTGGGCGGATGCCCAGGCACTGGGCAAGACTCTACGGTATTCATTCGGTCGTGCAGACCGCGAGTATAAGGATCGCTGGTGTCATACTGTGCCGGTCTATCAGGTTTGAACTCATGAACACCCGCAAGCAACGGCTTCTCAAGGCACATCGACGCAACAAACGCCTGTTCCTCGTCGTTTTCCTGCTGTCGCTGGTGGTCATCGGTTTCTCGCTAAAATGGTGGTTGGTGCCGCTCCTGCTCGTCCTGGCTTGGGTGGCGCACGAGGCATGGTTTGCCGATCATCTGTTTTATCGGGCCAGTGACGATTATCAGTACGAATTCCCGCCAGGTACGCCGTGTCAGACGGTGAGCGTGGACAACGGCGTTGTGCGTTTGGGCGAGCCGTTGGCCGAGGGCGAGACGCTCATTCTCGAACTTGAGTTGAAGAGCTCCTGGCTGGGGCGCTGGCTTGATCCGTACATCGAGGTCGGTGATGACCGCCAGGATTTTGAGCGTGGCGTCAAAGGGCGGCGTTTCCTCAACGTTTCAGGGCAAGGCGATGCGCTTGGGGAGAACTGGCTGACGATCAGGGGGCGTTATTGCTCCATGGCTGCCAAGGGCAAGCTGTGGGTCATGGTCAATCCCGATTACGCTCGCCAGCGCGTGATGGTCATGGCGCCGCACGCCGACGACGCTGAGCTGGCGGCATTCGGTCTTTACAGTCGCGCCGAAGAGGTCAGCATCGTCACGCTGACCCAGGGTGAGATCGAAGCCGATACCTATCAGCGCCTGGGCCTGAGCCCGGCTCAAGCCGCGCGATTGAAAGGTCGTCTGCGTAGTTGGGACAGTCAGGCCATCCCCCTTTGGGGCGGGGTGCCCGTCAATCATTGTCTGCAGTTGGGTTATTACTGCCTGCAATTGCCCTTGATGGCCCAGGACCCGGCCAAGGCTTTTGGCTCGCGCGAGTCCGGCGACAGTGACGTGCGAAGTATGCGTCGGCACAACTCGTTGCGTTTGCCCGCCGATGTTGACGGTGCGCCGACCTGGCAAAACCTGGTTGCCGACCTGAAATCATTGCTGGAGCACTTTCGCCCGGAGGTGATCGTGACGCCCCATCCTGAACTGGACCCTCATGGTGATCATGTTGCCTCCACTCGCGCTGTTCTTGAGGCAATCGCTGCCAGCGCCTGGAAGCCGAAGACTTTGCTGATGTACGCCAACCACCTGCATGACAATGATCGCTGGCCAATGGGGCCTGCCGGGGCTGGCATCGCTTTGCCTCCCGCCGTCGAGCCGCTGCCCGCCGACAGGCTGTGGAGTCCGCTGCTGTCCCGGGATGTGCAATTGGACAAGGCGATGGCCCTGGCGATGGAGCATGACCTGCAAGGGGCGCCGGTATTCAAACGGCAATTGCGACGCTGGATTCAGCAGGTTTTGGCGTGCCGGCGCTGGCCAGTCACGGGCAGTAACGAGTTTTTCCGCAAGGCCGTCCGGCGCCATGAATTGTTCTGGGTACGCGACGTTTCAGAATGAAGCGGACGGCGCTTGCCCCTGTGTTAATATCGCGCCCCTGTTCATTTTGTATGTGGGTTGCTCCATGAAGTTGTCCATGCCGCGATTCGATCAAGCCCCTGTCTTGGTGGTCGGCGATGTCATGCTCGACCGTTACTGGCATGGTGGCACCTCACGGATTTCCCCTGAGGCACCCGTACCGGTCGTCAAGGTCGAGAACATCGAGGACCGCCCGGGCGGTGCCGCCAACGTTGCGTTGAACATTGCCGCACTCGGCGCGCCGGCCTCGCTGGTTGGCGTGACGGGCGACGATGAAGCCGCCGACAGCCTGGTCAATAGCCTCAAGGGCGCAGGTGTGCGGGCGCTGTTCCAGCGTATCGCGCACCAGCCGACCATCGTCAAGCTGCGGGTCATGAGCCGTCATCAGCAGTTGCTGCGTATCGATTTCGAAGAACCGTTCGCCACCGACGCCATGGCGCTGGCGGTGCAAGTCGACGAATTGCTCGAAGGCATCAAGGTGCTGGTGCTGTCCGACTACGGCAAAGGCGCGCTGAAGAATCATCAGGTGCTGATCCAGGCGGCCCGTGCCCGTGGCATTCCGGTGCTGGCTGATCCCAAGGGCAAGGATTTCTCGATTTACCGGGGTGCGAGCCTGATCACGCCGAACCTCAGCGAGTTCGAAACCATCGTCGGTGGCTGCGCCGATGAGCACGAGCTGGTGAGCAAGGGCGCGAAGCTGATGCACGATCTCGAGCTCGGCGCCTTGCTGGTGACCCGTGGCGAGCATGGCATGACCCTGCTGCGTCCGGATCATCCGGCGTTGCACCTGCCGGCCCGTGCCCGTGAGGTGTTTGACGTTACCGGTGCTGGCGACACAGTGATTTCCACCCTGGCGGCGGCCATTGCTGCCGGTGAGGAGTTACCCCATGCGGTTGCCCTGGCCAACCTGGCCGCGGGCATCGTGGTCGGCAAGCTGGGTACGGCGGCCATTAGCGCACCGGAACTGCGCCGCGCCATTCAGCGTGAAGAAGGTTCCGAGCGTGGTGTGCTGGGTCTCGAGCAGTTGTTGCTCGCCGTTGACGACGCCCGTGCGCACAACGAGAAAATCGTGTTCACCAACGGCTGCTTCGACATCCTGCATGCCGGTCATGTGACGTATCTGGAACAGGCGCGGGCCCAGGGTGATCGTCTGATCGTCGCGGTCAACGACGACGCGTCGGTGAGCCGCCTGAAGGGGCCGGGTCGTCCGATCAACAGTGTTGACCGACGCATGGCGGTACTGGCGGGGCTGGGTGCTGTTGACTGGGTGATCAGTTTCCCGGAAGGCACGCCGGAAAACCTGCTGCGCGAGGTCAAACCTGATGTGCTGGTCAAGGGTGGGGACTACGGGATTGACCAAGTGGTCGGCGCGGACATCGTGACGGCTTACGGCGGCGCCGTGAAAGTGCTGGGGCTGGTGGAAAACAGCTCGACAACGGCGATTGTCGAGAAAATTCGCAGCCGTTGATTCGTGATTTTTTCAGATTATGTACTGCGCGTCAGCGGGTTCTGCCACAAGGATTTAACGGTCCGGCAGGTGTTTTCTGGTTTGAACCTGATGCGCTTGCCTGCAATTGACGCGTGGTAAATAGCTATATGAAAGTCATGCTCCTGGTAATGGACGAACAGCGAGTCATCCTGGACCGGTTGTACGAAATCGTTCAACGACACTGCAATGAATGCATCGTCTATCGTCTGAGCAAACAACAGCAGATGAACCTGGGGCCGTTCCTTGCTTCTGTCGAGTATCAAAACTTCGACCGGGTGGTGATTTTCTCCAGGGTCAAGCGCCTCACCCGACAACTCAGGGTGTTGAAGTGTATTCGAGGTTTGGTCTTTCTTGAGCACGACGCTTATCAGAACTACATGCCCGCCAGCAAATACCGCCATGTGTACTCACGTCTGTACAGTCGTTTGCCGAGCTGCCGTGCGCTGGTATCGGGAGCGGTCGTTGCGCGTCAAATGCAGGCAGAGAATATTGACGCAGTGTTCGTTTCAAAAGGCTATGACGAACAGATGCTGCGCAATACCGGCATTGAAAGAGACATCCCCATCGGCTTTCTGGGAAGCCTGAAAAGTACTGAGTACGCTCAGCGCAAGGCGCTACTGGAGTCGCTTTCAAAGCGTACTGGCATGCTCGTGACCCGAACCAAGTCAGGTGCCGAGTACCTGGAAACGCTCAATCGCATCAAGATTTTTGTCAGCGCCGACATCGGCATGAATGAATTCATGATCAAGAATTTTGAAGCGATGGCCTGTGGTTGCGTGCTGCTGGCCTGGAGTCAGGGGGAAGAGGACGAGTTGCTCGGCTTTGAGGATATGCACAACACGGTGTTTTATCGCGGCGAAGATGAGGCTGTGGAGAAGATCAAGTTGCTGCAGAGCGACCCATTACTCGCGCAACGTATTGCTCGCAACGGACAAGAGTTTGCGCAAAGCCGCTACTCGTTTGCCCGTGTGGGTCAAACCCTGGCTGCCGAAATCCAGCGTGAAATGCGCGAATGGACACCGCCTTCTGCATTCACTCGCCTGTGGGTAAAGCTACGCTACAGGATGAAGGTTCAGGGATAAATGATGCAGCTTCAAACGCCTGAAGCCGGTAAGGAAATGATGCTGGACGCTCTGCCCGGTGGTCATCAAATTGTTGCCGATGGCATGCCGCAGCCGCTCAAGGATTGCCTGGGCCGAGCGGCCCGCGTTGTGCTGATCGCCAACAATCCGGCCATTACTGCGACGGACTTTCAGGCGCTGGACATCGGTGCCGATGACATCGTGGTCAGCTTCAATAACTGCATTCCGGCACCGCTGCTATCTGCGCAAAGCGTCAATGTGTTCGTTCATGGGTTCAATGCACCGGACGCGTACTTTTTCGGCCTTCCTTATGGGCCTCAGGTGCAGCGGCTTTTCGAACAGTCGGGTGAGCGTTGTTTCACAATGCTGGTGGGGTGTACTGGGCAGATCTGTCCCTTGCCGCGAGTGGCCCTCTACTGGGAGCGTATTCCATTGCCTGCGCTGTGGAACTACCCGGTGGACCGACCGGGAGGAAAACGTTATGTCGGCCCTTCCACCGGCTTCAATGCCCTGGTGTTGTTCGATTGGTTACGCGGTCATGCCGGTTATACCTATCAGCTCATGACATTGGGTTTTTCCAATGAAGCAGGAAAACTCTGGGGCGGTCATGCCTGGGCTTATGAGCGGGATTGGCTGGAAAAGTCGAACGTCACCGTCGTTCCATTGCAGCGTCGCCCCTGGTGGCAAGTACTGCTTCGTCGCAAATGAAAGTCGCATCGTATACGGTCGCAGGTGGGGGGCTGAAAAGCGGGCTCACATTAATTTTCAAAGGTGTTGGTGAGTGTTGAACATTGCAGTCGCATTTTTCGGTATTCCAAGAAACTCGCAAATCTGTTTTCCCTCCATTGAAGAAAATGTCCTTGCGCAACTTCCTCCGGACAGCAACGTAAAGTGCTTTTATCATCTCTACAAAATTGACGAAGTGCAAAACTCGCGCTCAGGTGAGCGGGGTGAGTTGAAGGCCGATAATTATCAGGTTTTCGAGTCCATGACGGGCCTGCTGGCTTCAACGGACGGCGTATTGGATCGTTGGGATTTTGATCGAGTCAAAACGCTTGGCGACACCTGGGCTGATGACTTTGCGTCACTGCGCAACCTGATCTATCAACTGAATTCGCTGCACGCTGTCACCACGATGATGGAGTCGTTCAATCCTGATTTCGTCGTATTTGTGCGACCGGACACTTTCTATCACACCCCGCTTCCCGCTTATGTGTTCAAGCACCCCGAAGCCAGGCGACGCAACATCTACATTCCGGATTGGCAGTGGTGGGGTGGGTTGAATGATCGTTTCGCCATTTGTGGGCGTGATACTTACGTTGCCTATGGCAAAAGGATTGAGCGCATCTTCGATTTCTGTACGGCGACCGGGCGCAAGCTGCATTCAGAGCGCCTGCTCAAATTCGTACTGCAGCAAGCAGGTGCCAAGGTCTGTACGGTGGATACCACGGCTTCGCGCGTGCGGATCAATGGTGCGTTTGCTGAAGAGTCGTTCTCTCCCAAGCGCAACATGGGCAAGCGTGAAAATCGCTATTTCCATTTTTTTGCACGGCTACGCACTTTCAGGGATAAGCGGCGCTAGAACTGGATTCAGTCCATCAGAGATGCGTTTGATTGCATTTCTGTAGTTGTTTTCCCCTTACTTGTTCAGGCTTCCCTTTACCAGCCGGATCAGTCCCATAGCCTTGGCACTCATCTGCTTGAGCCCTTGTCGCTGATTTTTGGGTGTGCAAAGCCCTTGCTGTGTGAGCCAGTCCTTCCAGCGGATGCGTTCTTCGCGAACAATCCAGCCTTCCTGGGTCGCAAAACTCTCTGCCAGGTAGAGCCCGCGAGTACTGGCCGGAATCAGCGAGCCGCGTTTAAGCGTAAACAGCTCGGGAACCGGGACGCCATCTTCAAGCGGCATCAGGTACAAATCGGGACGCTTGCGATCGAGTCGGGCGACCAGTTGATCGCCTTCCAGCCGTTCATCAACATGAAACAAACTCAAGGATTTGGCTTCCTTGGGCACGTCCAGGCGCAAGTCGTAGATCAATTGCAACGACGCCGTCGGCAGATGCACGTAGGCGCGTGGGCGTTCGATCAACTGCAGGTTGGCGCAACGCACCGGCCGAGCCGAGCCGGACAGCGGCGTCAGGCGAAACGGCAAGGCCTCGCGGTAGTGCAGGGCCGACGAGTAGGGCGCCGGCAGCCAGGTGTCGTTGAAGCGTCCGCCGAGCCAGCCTTCCGGGGTTTCCAGCAGGCATTCTTCGGCAATCTCCTGGATGGCCGTGTGCAACGGCAGGTTCAACTCGTGGGCCGGGACATAGCCGGAGATCAGCTTGAGCACCACGTCGCCACGGTCCTGGCGGCGTTGACGCACCAGCACCCAGTAATCGCGATTCTGCCAATGCAGCGTCAGGCGTACCGAAACGCCGAGATTGGCCAGTTCAAGTGAAAACCGCTCCGTGTCGGCGACCGTCACCGGACGGCGACGCTGCAGGATCTGGGAGAAATTCAGCGGCCTCCCGACACTCTGATAGCTCAGGCCTTCGGGAGTCGCTTCGACGTATAACGGCAGGGTCTTGAAGTTGCTCGGGTTCTTTCTTATGAGCGTACGCGGCATGTCGGCTCCTGCTTAAGGCCGCGTGGGCGGCGTCAGTTGCTACGTAGGACCTGGGCAACGGTCGCGACGTTGTGGGCGAGGTGCAGCGGATTGATGGTCCCGACAATAGCACTGGCAACACCCGGATGTTCAAACAACAATTCGAAACTGGCGCGCACCGGGTCCACGCCCGGGCTCAGGCATGCGTGACCGCTGGCGAGGGCTTTTTTGACCAGAATGGCTTTGCCGTGAGCAGCAGCATAGTCAATGACAGCCTTTTCGGTTTGCTCGTTCAGATTGTAGGTGACCATCGCGCAATCACCTTGCTCCAGGGCCTTCAAGCCGCCGTCGACGGTTTTGCCGGAAAAGCCGAACCCGCGAATTTTCCCCTCGGCCTTGAGTTCGGCGAGGGTCGCATAGACTTCGCAGTCATTGAGGATCGCCAGGTCGTTGCCATCGGAATGCACCAGCACCAGGTCGATAAAATCCGTTTCCAGACGCTGCAGGCTGCGTTCTACCGAGAATCGGGTATGCGCGGCGCTGAAGTCATGCCGCGACAGGCCGTCGGCGAATTCTTCACCGACCTTGCTGACAATCACCCAATCCTGACGCTGACCGCGCAGTAAAGGGCCGAGGCGCTCCTCGCTGCGACCGTAGGCCGGAGCGGTGTCGATCAGGTTAATGCCCAGGTCGCGGGTCAGCTTGAGCAGCATGCGCGCTTCGTCGTCGTCAGGGATCTGAAAGCCATTGGGGTATTTCACCCCTTGATCGCGTCCGAGTTTCACCGTACCCAGGCCCAGCGGCGACACCAGCAGGCCGGTGCTGCCCAGGGGACGATGCAAGTCATGCAGGGTGGGTTGGCTCATGGCAGCAGTTGCTCCCACGCCGGGACGCCCATCGGCGGCTTTGGCAATTCGGGGAGTGGCGCCACCGGGCCCGGTTGAATGCCATCGCGGGCAAGGCTCGCAATCACCCGGTCGGCGAAGTCCGGCGCCAACGCCAGTTTGGTTGGCCAGCCCACCAGCAGCCGGCCCTCCTCGGCGAGAAACGCGTTGTCAGGGCGAGTCAGGCCCGATTGCAGCGGCTCGGCGCGATCCACGCGCAAGGTGGCCCATTGCACGGTGCTCAGGTCGATCCATGGCAGCAACTGGGCGAGTTCTTTCTGCGCAGTGGCGATTTGCTCCGCAGGCTCACGGTTGACGCCTTCGGTTTCGGCGATATCGCCGCCCAGATACCAGACCCATTGGCCATCGGCGGCCGGGTGCGTGGTGACGGTAAGGCGCGGTTTGGTGCCGCCGCCCAGGCAGTGGGCGTACAGCGGTTTGAGGCTCGGGCCCTTGGCGATGATCATGTGCAGCGGCCGCCGCTGCATGGCAGGCTGGCTCAGGCCCAGCGCTTCGAGCAGCGCAGCCGTTCCGCCGCCGGCGCTCAAGACGATGCGTTGGGCGCGGATCTCGCGCTCGTCCACCTTCAGGCCGACCAGCACGCCAGCTTCAAGCAGCGGCTCGATCTTCTGGCCGGCGAGCAACCCGTCACCCGCCAGATCGGCCAGGCGCCGGATCAGGCTCGGCACATCGACCACCAGTTCCGCCAGACGATAGACTTTGCCCTTGAAGCGCTTGTCCTGAAGGGCGGGCGGCAGTTGATCGCCCTTGACCTGATCGACGCGACCACGCACGGCTTTACTGGCGAAAAAACTGGTGAGGTTGCCGGCGATCGTGCCTGGAGACCACAGGTAGTGCGCTTCGGACAGCAGGCGCACGCCGGACAGGTCCAGTTCGCCGTCACCGGCCAGGGCCTCACGCCAGCGGCGCGGCATGTCGGCGATGGCTTCCGAGGCGCCGGTCAGGGCGCCATGCAGCGCGTATTTGGCGCCGCCGTGGATGATGCCCTGGGACTTCAGGCTTTGCCCGCCACCGAGACTGGCGCTTTCCACCAGCACGGTCGAAAACCCCTGGCGGCGCAGGCGCGCATTCAGCCAGAGGCCGGCGACACCAGCGCCGACAATCAGAACGTCGGTGGAAATAACGGATGGCATGCAGCGACCTCAGTGTTCAAGACGAGGGCGCAGTATACAGGCTCAAAGATTGGAGGGGCTGATGCACCCACAGTGGATTGTGCGCGGATCTTAATGCCCGGCAGTCCTGGAGAAGAGCTGGATGACAACAACGCCCAACACGATCAACGCCATCCCCAGCATCGCCGGCACATCCAGCTTCTGCCCGTAGATAAACAGCGCTGCCACGCTGACCATCACGATCCCCATGCCGGCCCAGACCGCGTAAGCCACGCCCACCGGCACGCTGCGCACCACCAGCGTCAGCATCCAGAAGGCAATCCCGTAACCGACAATCACCAGCAGCAGCGGCAGTGGGGTGCTGAAGCCTTTGACCGCTTTCATCGAAACAGTGGCAATCACTTCGGCGCAGATGGCAATGGCCAGGTAGTAGTAAGCGGTCATGGGGTCGATCCTCGTATGAAGTGTTGCTTTCTGAGGTGGCATTCTAGGGATTCGTCAGATGCGGTAAAGTCATTACCTATCTGTTAATAAGATGGGTTTGGGCATGAGCATGCAATGGAACCTGGAGCAGCTGCGTTTGTTTGTCAGCGTGGCGGAGCAACGTTCGTTTTCGGCCGTGGCACGGAATCAGCGCAAGGCGCAGTCGGCGGTCAGCAGTTCGATCGCGCTGCTGGAGGAAGACCTGGGCGTCAGCCTGTTCGATCGCAGCAGTGGCCGACAGCCGAAACTCACCGAAGCCGGCAACACCTTGCTGGAAGAAGCGCGGGAAGTGCTGCGTCAATGTGAGCGCCTCAATGGCCGGGCGCTGGCGATGATGCGTGGACAGGAGGCGCGTCTGCGCCTGGCTCAGGATGAGGCCATGCCTTACCAGCCGGTCATCGAAAGCTTCGAAGCGCTGGCTGAGCGCTTTCCCAGCCTGGAGGTGCAATTGACCAGTGCGGCCCAGGGTGAGGTGGCGCGCAAACTGGTGGAGCGTCGTGCCGATCTGGGTTTGTTGTTCTTTCACGACCAGATCCCCGAAGCGCTGGAACGCCGAGTGCTTGGCAGCGTGGAAATGGTCACCGTGTGCGGCGTCGACCACCCGCTGGCGAAGCAGGCCCAGGTTGATCGCCAGGCGCTGGCCCGGCATCGCCAGCTGCTGATGTCGACCCAGTCCAGTCTCTATCCCGGCAGCGAGCCGGCCAGCCCGCAAGTCTGGCGGGCCGACAGCTTTTACGTGATGGCGGAATGGCTGGTGCGTGGCCTCGGCTGGGCCTGGCTGCCGCGCCACGTGGTGCAGTACCCGACCTATCAGGGGCAAATGGTCGAGTTGAGCAGCGAGTGGACCCCGCCGGCGTTGGTGGTGGAACTGGTCTGGCGCCGCGATGAACCCCTCGGTCCGGCGGCTCGCTGGCTGGCGGAACGTTTTGCCGTGCACTTGCAGGCGATCGGCGAAAAAACCGATAAACTCCGCCGCCATGAATAGAACTCTGTATACCGCGCTGTTTTATCTGGGGCTGCCATTGGTAGCGATTCGGCTGTGGCTGCGGGCGCGCAAGGCGCCGGCCTATGCCAAGCGCATTGGCGAGCGTTTCTCCTGTGGGATGCCGGCGATGCAACCGGGTGGCCTCTGGGTGCACGCGGTATCGGTGGGCGAGAGCATTGCCGCCGCGCCGATGATTCGCGCGCTGCTGCAACGTTATCCCCACCTGCCAATCACCGTCACTTGCATGACCCCGACCGGCTCGGAGCGCATCCAGGCGATGTTTGCCAATGAGCCGCGCATCCAGCACTGCTATTTGCCGTACGACTTGCCGTGCGCCGCCCGGCGCTTCCTTGATCGGGTCCAGCCAAGGCTGGCGGTGATCATGGAGACAGAACTGTGGCCCAACCATATCCATGAATGCGCCAGGCGCGGGATTCCCGTGGCGTTGGCCAATGCGCGCCTGTCCGAACGCTCGGCGAAAGGCTATGGCCGCTTTACCAAGCTGACCGGGCCGATGCTCGCCGAAATGAGCCTGTTCGCGGTGCAGACCGAAGCCGAGGCCCAGCGCTTCCGCGATCTGGGGGCTAGGGCGCAAACCGTTGAAGTCACTGGATCAATCAAGTTCGACCTGACCATCGACCCGCAGCTGTTGCTGCGAGCCGCCGAACTGCGTGGCCAATGGCAGGCGCAGGACCGCCCGGTGTGGATCGCGGCCAGTACCCACGAGGGCGAAGACGAGGTGGTGTTGGCGGCCCATCGTCAGTTGCTGGCGAGCCATCCCGATGCCTTGCTGATTCTGGTGCCGCGCCATCCCGAGCGTTTCAATGCGGTGTTCGAGTTGAGCCGACAGCAGGGCTTTGCCACGGTCCGTCGTTCCACGGGCGAGCCGGTCACTGCCTCGACGTCGGTGTTGCTGGGCGACACCATGGGCGAATTGCTGTTTCTCTATGCCTTGGCCGACAGTGCCTTCGTCGGTGGCAGCCTGGTGCCCAATGGCGGGCACAACCTGCTGGAACCGGCGGCGCTGGCCAAGCCAGTGTTGAGCGGTCCACATCTGTTCAACTTCCTCGAAATCGCCGCGCAGTTGCGCAGCGCCGGGGCGTTGCAGGAAGTGGAGGATGCCGAAGGCTTGGCACTGGCGGTGCAGCGTCTGTTCGAATTGCCCAGGGATGCGCAGCGGATGGCGGAGGCGGGGTTGAAGGTGATGCGCACCAATCAGGGCGCATTGCAGCGGTTGCTGGATGGGTTGGGGCGGTTGATCGAGCGGGCTTGAATCTGTCACTGACCCTTAGTGGCGAGGGAGCACGCTCGCTCGCCACAAAGGTCTTTCACCAGGACTTGTTTGTTACTGACCCGGTCTTGCATTCAACTGGTCAGCCGCCGCCTTGGCCAGATCCGGCGGCAGGAAGTCCTTGTCCGGGTTGTAGTCGGGCTTGAGCCACCGCGCCAGGTCCTGCAAATCACCGGGGTTCAACGTGCCGGCCTGTTGCTTGAGGCGCAGGTTGTCGAGGATGTAGTCGTAGCGGGTGTTGTTGTAGTTGCGCACCGAGGTGTACAGCTGGCGCTGCGCATCCAGCACGTCAACGATGTTTCGTGTTCCCACCTGATAACCGATTTCGGTCGCTTCCACCGCACTCTGGTTGGAAATGATCGACTGCTTGCGTGCCTGTACCTGTTCGACGTCGGTATTCACCGCGCGGTGCAGGTCGCGGGTGTTTTCGACGATTTGCCGGCGCAGGGATTCGCGTTGCTGCTCGATCTGATCCAGTTGTGCATAGGATTGGCGCACCTGGGAGTTGATCAGGCCGCCGCTGTAGATCGGGATGTTCAGCTGCAGGCCCACCGAGGTTTGCTCGACGTTGCCACCGTAGGGTTGGGGAAAGGCATTCGGGTTGCTGAAGCCCAGGGCGTCGTTATCGCCTTTTTCGTATTTCGCCACGGCATCGATGGTCGGCGCGTGGCCGGCCTTGCGCTGCTTGAGGGTTTGCTCGGCAGCGCTGACGGCGTAGTTGCTGGCCAACAGATTGAGGTTCTGTTTAGCCGCCGTTTCGACCCAGGCCTTGGCATCGTTCGGCGCTGGCGGCAGGATCGGCAGGTTGTGGCTGATGCCCTGGATCGAGTTGTACTGACGGTTGGTCAGGGTGATCAGCGCTTCAAATGCATCATCCACCTGGCGCTGCGCGACGATACGGTTGGCGCGTGCGGTGTCGTAGCTGGCTTGTGAGTTGAGCACGTCGGTCTTGTCCGAGAGGCCGACATCGAAGCGCTCATTGGACTGATCGAGCTGGCGTTTGAACGCGGCTTCCTCGGCCTTGGTCGAGGCCAGGTTGTCCTGGCTGCGCAGTACGTTGAAGTAACTGTTGGCGGTTTGCAGGATCAGGTTCTGCTCGGTTGCCGAGAGTTGCAGCGCGGCCTGCTCATTGACGTCCTTGGCGGCCTGGAACTGGAACCAGCGATCGGCACGGAACAACGGCTGCGCCAGCGTGGCCTGGTATGAATGAGCATTGCGGTTGGCGGTGGTCGACGGCTGATCGAGCGAGGTGCGCGCGCTGGACACTTGCGCGCCACCCGAGAGATTAGGCAGCAGGCCGGCGCGGGCCTGGGGCACGACTTCCTTCTGGGCGCCGTATTGGGCCATGGCGGCGGCGAGGTCGGCGTTGTTGTTCACCGCTTCCTGATAGACGCTGACCAGATCGGTTTTGTTGGATAAGGGCGCTTCTGCCCAGGCCATTCCATTGGACGCACAAGACACGGCCAGGGCCAGTGAGAGTTTGCGCAGCATAGGCGTTCCCTAGAATTAATATTACACAAGTAATTTGAGCGCCAAGGCTAAGGCGCGACACGTGCAACGTCAATGCGCGCGACGGCGTAGCGAGTGTAGTGGCGCATCGGGGCGCCAACAATCCTGCAATTGCGCCATTCATCATGGTATTTGCCGCAGTGTTGGCGTTCTTTGCCAGTTGTGTCTAGACTGGCCGGGTTCTTGTCGGGGTGCCTTGCTATGAGGCTGAGATCGAATAATTTCGGATCCCGTTGAACCTGATCAGGTTAGCGCCTGCGTAGGGAACAAGATTTCTCGTCACCCGGCGAGTCCTCTTGTGCTTCGTCCGGGATGTTGTTCGACAATCGAACACCCCTCGAGCACTGAGCACAGCACTGCTGGAATTCCCAGCGCCCGTGCGTCCATTCGTTTACAGGTTCGCTCCGACAAAATTCCACTGCCTGGATGCTGTCTGGAGAGCCCGTGATGACGACAAAAGCAAAAAACGACACCCACCTGAGCGAATCGGCCAAGGTCGACGAGCAGTCGGTTCAGCCTTTTACCCGCTCGCAAAAAATTTATGTGCAGGGCTCTCGCCCGGACATTCGCGTGCCGATGCGCGAAATCAGCCTGGACGTGACCCCCACCGATTTCGGCGGCGAAATCAATGCCCCGGTCACTGTCTATGACACTTCAGGCCCGTACACCGACCCCAACGTCATCATCGACGTGCGCAAGGGTCTGGGCGATGTGCGCTCGGCCTGGATCGACGACCGGGGTGATACCGAGCGCTTGCCTGGCCTGAGCTCGCACTTCGGCCAGGAGCGCCTGGCCGATCCGGAACTGACCAAGCTGCGTTTCGCTCACGTCAACAACCCGCGCCGCGCCAAGGCCGGGGCCAACGTCAGCCAGATGCACTACGCGCGCAAAGGCATCATCACCGCCGAGATGGAATACGTCGCCATCCGCGAAAACATGAAGCTGCAAGAGGCCCGCGCTGCCGGCCTGATGAAACAGCAGCACGCCGGTCACAGCTTCGGCGCCAGCATCCCGAAAGAAATCACGCCGGAGTTTGTCCGCGAAGAAATCGCCCGTGGTCGCGCAATCATTCCAGCCAACATCAACCACACCGAACTGGAACCGATGATCATCGGCCGTAACTTCCTGGTGAAGATCAACGGCAACATCGGCAACAGTGCCCTGGGTTCGTCCATCGAAGAAGAAGTGGCGAAACTGACCTGGGGTATTCGCTGGGGTTCGGACACGGTCATGGACCTGTCCACCGGCAAGCACATCCACGAAACCCGCGAGTGGATCATCCGCAACTCGCCGGTGCCGATCGGTACCGTGCCGATCTACCAGGCGCTGGAGAAGGTCAATGGCGTCGCTGAAGACCTGACCTGGGAGCTGTTCCGCGACACCCTGATCGAGCAGGCCGAGCAAGGCGTCGACTACTTCACCATCCACGCCGGCGTGCTGTTGCGCTATGTGCCGATGACCGCCAAGCGAGTGACCGGCATCGTTTCCCGTGGCGGTTCGATCATGGCCAAGTGGTGCCTGGCGCACCACAAGGAAAACTTCCTCTACACCCATTTCGACGAAATCTGCGAAATCATGAAGGCCTATGATGTCAGCTTCTCGCTGGGCGATGGCCTGCGTCCGGGTTCGATTGCCGACGCCAACGACGAAGCGCAGTTCGGCGAGCTGGAAACCCTCGGTGAGCTGACCAAGATCGCCTGGAAGCACGACGTGCAATGCATGATCGAAGGCCCGGGCCACGTGCCGATGCAGTTGATCAAAGAGAACATGGACAAGCAGCTCGAGTGCTGCGACGAGGCGCCGTTCTACACCCTCGGCCCGCTGACCACCGACATCGCACCAGGCTACGACCACATCACCTCGGGTATTGGTGCGGCGATGATCGGCTGGTTCGGTTGCGCCATGCTTTGCTACGTGACGCCGAAGGAGCATTTGGGTCTGCCGAACAAGGATGACGTGAAGACCGGGATCATCACCTACAAGATCGCCGCTCATGCCGCCGACCTTGCGAAGGGGCATCCAGGCGCGCAGATTCGGGACAATGCCTTGAGCAAGGCGCGTTTCGAGTTCCGTTGGGAAGATCAGTTCAACCTCGGCCTCGATCCGGACACCGCTCGCTCGTATCACGATGAAACCCTGCCGAAGGATTCGGCCAAGGTCGCGCATTTCTGTTCGATGTGCGGGCCGAAGTTCTGCTCGATGAAAATCACCCAGGAAGTGCGCGAGTACGCGGCCAACCAGCGGATCGAAGCGCTGGACGTGGACGTCGCCCAAGGCATGGCCGAGCAGGCCGAGCGCTTCAAGAAAGAAGGCAGTCAGCTGTACCAGAAAGTTTGATCTGACCTGAAAGGATGGGGCCTATAGGCCCCATCGCCAGCAGGCTGGCTCCCACACTGGATTTGTGAACGCCACAAGTCCCCTGTGGGAGCCAGCCTGCTGGCGATAGCGGTCAACACAACAACAAATGTCCTTCTGAGATAACACCCTTGAGCATTCAACCCAGTACTTACTCCCCCGACATCGCGGTGCCGTCTGACAGGCGTGTGTTCGGCGGCCGGGATCTGTTTTCCCTGTGGTTCTCCCTCGGCATCGGCCTGATGGTGCTGCAGACCGGAGCGCTGTTGGCGCCGGGTTTGGGGCTGTCCGGCGCGTTGCTGGCGATTTTTCTAGGCACGCTGGTCGGTGTTTTGCTGCTGGCCGCGGTTGGCGTGATCGGTAGCGATACCGGCCTGTCGTCGATGGCCGCGCTCAAACTCAGCCTCGGCGCCAAAGGCGCGAGCCTGCCGGCGGTGCTGAACCTGCTGCAACTGATCGGTTGGGGTTCGTTCGAAATCATCGTCATGCGCGATGCCGCCAGCCTGTTGGGCGCACGAGCCTTCAGTGAAGGCAGCCTGCTGTCCCATCCGATGCTGTGGACGCTGGTCTTCGGCGCGCTGGCGACCTTGCTGGCGGTCAGCGGTCCGTTGACGTTCGTGCGCCAGATCCTGCGCAAATGGGGCATCTGGCTGCTGTTGGCCGCGTGCACCTGGCTGACCTGGAACCTGTTCGCCAAGGCTGATCTGGCGGGCTTGTGGGCGCAGGCCGGTGACGGTTCGATGCCGTTTGCCGTGGGCTTCGACATCGCGATTGCCATGCCGCTGTCGTGGTTGCCGCTGATTGCCGACTACTCGCGTTTCGGCAAACGGGCGAAAAACGTATTCGGTGGCACCGCGATCGGTTTCTTTATCGGCAATTTCTGGCTGATGAGCCTGGGCGTGGCCTACACCCTGGCGTTCGCGCCGAGCGGTGAAGTCAATGCCTTGCTGCTGGCTCTGGCCGGTGCAGGCCTGGGGATTCCGTTGCTGCTGATTTTGCTGGATGAGTCGGAAAACGCCTTCGCCGACATTCACTCGGCGGCGGTGTCCAGCGGGATTCTTCTGCGCCTGAAGGTCGAGCACCTGGCGTTGGCCATCGGTGTGGTCTGCACCTTGATCGCCTTGCTGGCGCCCTTGGCTCAGTACCAGAACTTCCTGCTGTTGATCGGTTCGGTGTTTGCGCCGCTGTTCGGCGTGGTGCTGGTGGACCACTTCATCCTGCGCAAACGCAGTGGCCAGGTCGCGGCAGCCGCATTGCGCTGGCCGGCGTTGCTGGCCTGGCTGGGCGGGATCAGCACTTACCATCTGCTGGCCAATCTGTATCCGGACATCGGCGCAACCCTGCCGGCGCTGGTGCTGGCAGGGTTGCTGCAACTCGTGCTGGGCCGGGCCTTCAGTTACGGCCGGGAAACAGCTCGGGCTTGATGATGCCATTCAGGCGAGGGTAGGGGATCTTCAGTTCGACATGGCCCAGCGCGTAAGGCGCGATGCTGCTGGTTTCGTACTTGAGGATCACCCCACCGTAGGTCAGCGCCACGTTCTGGGTTTTCTGGAACGGCCAGCTCTTCACGAATTCCGGTTCCTGATCGAGCTTGGTGCTGATCAGCCAGCTGTTGTGCGCCACCTGCGCGGCCTTCCAGAACGCGTCTTCCTGTCCCGGTACCAGCATGTCCGACAGCGTCAGCACCTTGTGCTGCTGGCGTGAGTAGTTGATGAAACCGCGGCCCGGAATCCCATGGGCGCCGCCGTTGTCCAGGTAGCTGGACAGTTCGACAATCACCAAGCCGTCATGCTGCTCGCGTACTTTCGATTGCAAATAACTGCTGTTGCGCGGGCCGGCGGTGCGCAAAAACTGTTCGCGATACGCGGCCAGTGTCGGCGCCACGGGGGCATCGGGCGAGGTGCGGGTCATTTGCAGCAGGCGTTTTTCGATGATGCCGTCAAGCGTAGGTTCGGCCGGGAAGTGCACGATATCAATATTCACCAGCGCGCAATCCTGATCCTTGCAGCCAGGCTTGAGCTGTTCGGAGGCGTCGCGAGTGGTTTCCAGCGGCGCCCGATAGTTGGGTTGGAGCAGACTCTGGCAGGCACCCAGGGTCAGGGCGATGGCGGCCACGGAGGCGATTTTAAAAAGCGACATGGTTGTCCTTCATAAAACAGGGAAAGGCGAAAAGTTACCCGCTTCGACTGTCAACGAAGCAGTCAGTTCGCCACTAAGCTAATTAGAGTGGGTTTCGCCCTCACCGTCTATCCCGCTGACGGGAAAGGGGCTGCATCAAAGGTCACCGGCGCGTTAGGATGGCGCGAAGTCGAGGTGGGAGCCTCGTACAGGATTAGCAGTAACGAGGATAGTCATGACTGATTTTGCCACCGCCATTCCGACCGCCGTTGATATCGTTCGGCGCGAACAGTGCTATCAGGGCTTCTACAAGCTCGATCGCGTGCACTTGCGCCACGAACTGTTCGCCGGTGGCATGAGCCGCGAGATCAATCGTGAAGTGTTCGTGCGCCACGATGCGGTGTGCGTGCTGCCATACGATCCGCAGCGCGATGAAGTGGTGCTGATCGAGCAGTTCCGCGTCGGCGCCATGGGCAAGACCGACAATCCCTGGTTGATCGAACTGGTCGCTGGTCTGATCGACAAGGAAGAAGTACCGGAAGAAGTTGCTCACCGCGAAGGGCAGGAGGAAGCTGGGCTTGTATTCGGGGCGCTGTGGCCGATGACCAAATATTTTCCATCGCCGGGCGGCAGCAATGAATTCGTGCATTTGTACCTGGGGCGTTGCGAGACAACCGGGGTCGGCGGCCTGCATGGGCTGGAGGAAGAAGCAGAAGATATCCGCGTCTCGGTCTGGGCCTTTGAAGATGCCCTGCAGGCCGTACGCGACGGACGTATTGCCAACGCACCAAGCATCATTGCCTTGCAGTGGCTGGCCTTGAATCGCGTTGAAGTGAGGGGGTTATGGTCGTAAACAAGCTGCGCGATCGCTATCGGGTGGACCTGGTGGGGCTGCAAGCGTCCTGCGAGGCGAACTACGCGCGACTGATGCGACTGCTGCCGGACATGCGCAACGAGCCGGCCGCGCGACGCATCGCCGTGACCCATGGCGATCAGATGCTCGGGGTGCTGGCGCTGGAAGTGCTGCAAGTCTGCCCGTACACCACGACCCTGCAAGTGCGCCAGGAACACAGCCTGCCGTGGCTGCCGGTGCCGCAACTGGAAGTGCAGGTCTATCATGACGCGTGCATGGCCGAAGTGGTCAGCGCCGAACATGCGCGGCGCTTTCGTGGCATCTATCCTTACCCGAACGCCTCGATGCACCAGCCGGATGAAAAAGCCCAACTGAACATGTTTCTGGGCGAATGGTTGAGCCATTGCCTGGCGTTGGGGCACGAGTACGAAGTCGTACGTTAATGGTGAGCCGCAGTTGTGAACTGCGTCAGGTTCACAGGTTTCCCCTTTAGGTCGTCCCCCAGCATAATTGCGCCATTCATCCATTCCCGTGATCACGCCCTGGGAGAACACCTTGCCGAGCGTATCCACATTGAGTGCCGCCGATCCGGCGTTGCTGGTGCAAATTTCCGACAGCCATCTGTTCGCCGAGGCGGATGGCACGCTGCTGGGCATGAATACCCGCGACAGCCTGCAAAGAGTCATCGAGCTGGTACGCCAGCAACAGCCGCAGATCGACCTGATCCTGGCCACGGGTGATCTGTCGCAGGACGGCACGCTGGAGTCTTACCAGCGGTTTCGCGACCTGACCGGGCAACTCGGTGCGCCAGCCCGCTGGATTCCCGGCAACCACGACGAGCCGTTGATCATGGCCGAGGCGGCGGTGCAGAGCGCGTTGCTGGAATCGGTGGTCGACATCGGCAATTGGCGGGTCACGCTGCTCGATTCAGCGGTGCCGGGCTCGGTGCCGGGGTATTTGCAGGACGAACAGTTGCAACTGCTGGCGAGCTCGTTGAGTGAAACGCCGGAGCGTCATCACCTGGTGTGCTTCCACCACCATCCAGTATCGATCGATTGTGCCTGGATGGAGCCGATCGGGCTGCGTAATCCCGAGGCGTTGTTTGCTGTGCTGGATCGTTTTCCACAGGTGCGCGCCGTACTTTGGGGGCACGTGCATCAGGAAGTCGATCAATGGCGTAATGATGTGCGTTTGATCGCTTCGCCTTCGACCTGCATTCAGTTCGAGCCGGGCAGCGATGATTTCATGGTCGGGGAGCAAGCGCCGGGGTATCGCTGGCTGCGGCTGTTGCCGGATGGCCAGCTCGAAACCGGAGTGGAGCGCGTCACCGGTTTCGACTTCCAGATCGATTACAGCTCCAACGGCTATTAGTCATTCCCCAAGATTGCATTGCGGCCTTCGCGAGCAGGGCTTCGTGAACGGTGCAGATCCATTGTGGGAGCGAGCTCGCTCGCGAAGGCGTCCGCCCGGGCGACCCGATTTCACGGGTATCCCCGATTCCCCCGACACCCTGTAAACTCCGCCTCTTTATCCGACGCACAGGGAGTTCAAATGTCCGGCTCGATCCTTTATATCCACGGGTTCAACAGCGCGCCTGCGTCGAAAAAGGCCACTCAGTTGAGCGAAGTGATGGAGCGTCTGGGCTTGAGCGATCGATTGCGCGTGCCGGCCTTGCATCACCATCCCCGTGAAGCCATCGGTCAGCTGGAGCAAGCGATTGAGGCGCTCGGACGGCCACTGCTGGTCGGCAGCTCACTCGGCGGCTACTATGCGACTCACTTGGCCGAACGCCATGGCCTCAAAGCCCTGTTGATCAACCCTGCCGTCAGTCCGCACCGGATGTTCGACGGGTTTCTGGGGACACAGAAAAACCTGTATACCGATGAGACCTGGGAACTGACCCATGACCATGTGACGGCCCTGGCCGAACTGGAAGTGCCGGCGCCGCAGGACCCGCAGCGCTATCAGGTGTGGTTGCAGACCGGTGACGAAACGCTGGACTATCGCCTCGCCCAGCAGTATTACCGGGCTTGTGCCTTGCGTATTCAGGCGGGCGGCGACCACGGTTTCCAAGGGTTTGCCGAGCGTCTTCCGGCCATGCTGAGTTTTGCCGGCATAGGCGCAGATTTGTACCAGGCGATTGATTTCAGCGCACTGTGAACCGTTGCCCCTTTTTCATTGAATCACTGACGACGAGACCCTATGGCCACTCCCAGCGCTAGCTCTTATAACGCAGACGCCATCGAAGTCCTCTCGGGCCTCGACCCGGTGCGCAAGCGCCCCGGCATGTACACCGACACCACTCGGCCAAACCACCTCGCCCAGGAAGTCATCGACAACAGCGTCGACGAAGCCTTGGCCGGGCATGCCAAATCGGTGCAGGTCATCCTGCACGCCGACCACTCGCTGGAAGTCAGTGATGACGGTCGCGGCATGCCGGTGGACATTCACCCGGAAGAAGGCGTTTCCGGCGTCGAGCTGATCCTCACCAAACTTCATGCGGGCGGCAAGTTTTCCAACAAGAACTACCAGTTCTCCGGCGGTCTGCACGGGGTCGGTATTTCGGTGGTCAACGCCTTGTCGACCGAAGTCCGGGTCCGCGTAAAGCGTGACGGCAACGAATACCAGATGACCTTCGCCGACGGTTACAAGAAAACCGAGCTGGAAATCATCGGGACGGTGGGCAAGCGCAACACCGGCACCAGCGTGTTCTTCGCCCCGGACCCGAAATACTTCGATTCACCGAAATTTTCCATCAGTCGCCTCAAGCACGTGCTCAAGGCCAAGGCCGTCCTGTGCCCGGGGCTGCTGGTCAGTTTTGAAGACAAGGCCAGCGGCGAGAAAGTCGAATGGCATTACGAAGATGGCCTGCGCTCCTACCTGGTCGACGCGGTCAGCGAATTCGAACGCCTGCCGGACGAGCCGTTCTGCGGCAGCCTGGCCGGTAACAAAGAGGCCGTGGACTGGGCATTGCTGTGGCTGCCGGAAGGTGGCGACGCGGTGCAGGAAAGCTACGTCAACCTGATCCCGACCGCCCAGGGCGGTACCCACGTCAACGGCCTGCGCCAGGGCCTGCTCGACGCGATGCGCGAGTTCTGCGAATTCCGCAGCCTGTTGCCGCGCGGCGTGAAGCTGGCGCCGGAAGACGTCTGGGAACGCATTGCGTTCGTGCTGTCGATGAAGATGCAGGAGCCGCAATTCTCCGGTCAGACCAAGGAGCGTCTGTCGTCCCGTGAAGCGGCGGCGTTCGTTTCCGGTGTGGTCAAGGACGCTTTCAGCCTGTGGCTCAACGCCAACCCGGAAACCGGCATGCTCCTGGCGGAACTGGCGATCAACAACGCCGGCCGCCGCCTGAAGGCCAGCAAAAAAGTCGAGCGCAAGCGCATCACCCAGGGTCCGGCCCTGCCGGGCAAGCTCGCCGACTGCGCCGGACAGGACCCGATGCGTTCCGAGCTGTTCCTGGTGGAGGGTGATTCCGCCGGCGGTTCGGCCAAGCAGGCGCGGGACAAAGAGTTCCAGGCGATCCTGCCGTTGCGCGGCAAGATCCTCAACACCTGGGAAGTGGACGGCAGCGAAGTACTCGCCAGCCAGGAAGTGCACAACATTGCCGTGGCCATCGGCGTCGATCCTGGCGCGGCGGACATGAGCCAGCTGCGCTACGGCAAGATCTGCATCCTCGCCGACGCCGACTCCGACGGTCTGCATATCGCGACCCTGCTCTGTGCATTGTTCGTCCAGCACTTCCGGGCGCTGGTCGATGCCGGCCACGTCTATGTCGCCATGCCGCCGCTGTACCGGATCGACCTGGGCAAAGAGATTTACTACGCCCTGGACGAAGCCGAGCGCGATGGCATTCTCGATCGCCTGGTGGCGGAGAAGAAGCGTGGCAAGCCGCAGGTCACCCGATTCAAAGGCCTGGGTGAAATGAACCCGCCGCAGTTGCGCGAAACCACCATGGATCCGAACACCCGGCGCCTGGTGCAACTGACGCTGGATGATTTCGAAGCGACGTCGGAAATCATGGACATGTTGCTGGCGAAAAAACGCGCCGGCGACCGCAAGACCTGGCTGGAATCCAAAGGCAACCTGGCCGAGGTTCTGGGCTGATGCGTCTGGGCTTTGCCCTGGCGTGTGCATTGCTGCTGACCTCGATCACGGTGTCTGCCGAGCCGGCACCGCCGTTGCGTCTGGTGTCCGAGCATGCCATCGAAGGCATGCGCGGGGGCAACCTGTCCGGGCTGGCCCTGTGCGGCAAGGACTTGTGGGCGGTCTCCGATCGCGACGACGATCAGATCTACCGACTCGATGTCCAGGCGGGCGTCTGGCGCGCGCAAGCCGTGGGCATCGGCGTTCCGCCGGTGCCTGACAGCGGTTTGCCCTGGGGATTGCGTTCGCGGACCTGGGCGGCGTCGTTCGTGCGTGGCGGGGATCTGGATTTCGAAGGCATCACCTGCGACAGCGCCGGCAATCGCTACATCGTCAGCGAAGGCCACGCGGCTGTCCTGCAAGTGCCGCCAACGGGGCCCGCGTCCTGGCTGAAAATCTCGCCGATGATGGTGCGCGAAGCGCGGGCCAGCGGCATGTTGTTGCAATTCAATGCATTGTTCGAAGGGTTGGCGATCAATTCGACGGGGGATCAGTTGTGGCTCGCCGCCGAGCGCCAAAGCCGCGGACTGGTGCTGATCAAGCGCAAGCAGACGGTGTGGGATTGCGACGGTGGCTGTGTGCTGTTGAGTGAGTCGGGCATGGAAATGCAGCCGAAGCAGTTTTCCGGGGCCAAGGCGGTTTCACGGGATTTTTCCGATCTGTCATTGTTCAACGGCAAGCTGTTTACCCTGGAGCGCAATGCCTATCAGATCTGTCGCCGGGACCCGCAAACGGCCAAAGTGGAGCGCTGCTGGTCTTATGCTGACGAGTTGTTGCAGGAAAACCGTCGTTATCCACAGGACTACGGGCTGGAAGAGGCATTGGTCGTGGATGCGGATGGTGCGTGGATCGGTGTCGACAACAATTTCGGTGCCCGCGCCGATGGCGAGTTACGGCCGATCGTCTGGCGCTTTGCCGCGCCAGAAGGTGGCTGGAGTGCCAAGCCATGAGTCAGCAACCACCGGGCAAGCGCGCCGGCCGGGTGTTGATGGTGCTGGCCTGGTGCGCCGCGCTGTTTCTGGCGACGCGGTTTTTTGGCCAGTGGGAAGAGCGCCAGCAAAACCCGAACGTGGCGGTGAGCTCGGAGCAGGGCGAAGGTTTTATCGAAGTGAAACTGGTCAGCAATGGCCAGGGGCATTTCGTCGCCAGCGGCCATATCAACGGTCAGCCGGTGGATTTCATGCTCGATACCGGCGCGACCGACGTGTCGATCCCGGCCAGCCTGGCCGAGCGGCTGAAGCTGGAGAAAGGCTTCGGGGTGACCCTGAGCACGGCCAACGGTTTGAGCGAGGGGTATCGAACCCGCATCGACCGGCTGCAACTGGGCGATATCGTGTTGCGTGATGTACGCGCACTGGTCGCACCCGGTTTGCATGGCGACCAAGTGCTGCTCGGCATGAGCGCACTGAACAAACTTGAATTTACCCAGCGCGGTGGCACCATGCTGCTGCGCCAGACAACGAATTGATGAGGCCCGCATGAGCGATATCCTTGCAGACAGCTTGGACGGCGTAGAACGCCGTTCGCTGGCTGACTTCACCGAAAATGCCTACCTCAACTACTCCATGTACGTGATCATGGACCGTGCCTTGCCGCATATCGGCGACGGCCTGAAACCGGTCCAGCGGCGCATCATCTACGCCATGAGCGAGTTGGGGCTGGACGCCGACTCCAAGCACAAGAAGTCGGCGCGTACCGTCGGTGACGTGCTCGGCAAATTCCACCCCCACGGCGATTCGGCCTGCTACGAAGCCATGGTCCTGATGGCCCAGCCGTTCAGCTATCGCTACACGCTGGTGGACGGTCAAGGTAACTGGGGTGCGCCGGATGATCCCAAGTCCTTCGCCGCCATGCGTTACACCGAGGCGCGGTTGTCGCGTTACTCCGAAGTGCTGCTCAGCGAACTGGGCCAGGGCACTGCGGACTGGGGGCCGAACTTCGACGGTACTCTCGACGAGCCTCTGGTGTTGCCGGCACGTTTGCCGAATATCCTGCTCAACGGCACCACCGGTATCGCGGTGGGCATGGCCACCGACGTTCCGCCGCACAACCTGCGCGAAGTCGCCAGCGCCTGCGTGCGTTTGCTCGATGAGCCCAAGGCCACGGTCGAACAGCTCTGCGAGCACATTCAGGGCCCGGATTATCCGACCGAAGCGGAAATCATCACGCCGCGCGCCGATCTGCTGAAAATCTACGAAACCGGTCGCGGTTCCGTGCGCATGCGCGCCGTGTACCACGTCGAAGACGGCGACATCATCGTCACCGCGCTGCCGCATCAGGTTTCCGGCGCCAAGGTGCTGGAACAGATCGCCGCGATGATGCAGGCCAAGCCGTCCAAGGCCCCGCAGATTGCCGACCTGCGTGACGAATCCGATCACGAGAACCCATGCCGGATCGTGATCATTCCGGGCGCCCGCAAAAACTTTGACCACGATGCATTGATGCAACACCTGTTCGCCAGCACCGAGCTGGAGTCGAGCTACCGGGTCAACATCAACATCATCGGGCTGGACGGCAAGCCGCAACTGAAAAACCTGCGGGCCCTGCTGGTCGAATGGCTGGAGTTCCGGGTGCAGACTGTTCGTCGTCGCCTGCAATTCCGCCTCGACAAGGTCGAGCGTCGCCTGCACCTGTTGGACGGTTTGCTGATTGCCTACCTCAATCTGGATGAAGTGATTCACATCATCCGTACCGAGGAGCATCCGAAAGCCGCCCTGATCGAGCGCTTTGCCCTGAGCGAGATCCAGGCCGACTACATCCTCGACACCCGCTTGCGTCAGTTGGCGCGACTGGAAGAGATGAAGTTGCGTGCCGAGCAGGATGAACTGCTCAAGGAACAAGCCAAGCTGCAAGCCTTGCTGAGCAGTGAAGCCAAGCTGAAAAAGCTGGTGCGCACCGAATTGATCAAGGACGCCGAAACCTATGGCGACGACCGTCGCTCGCCGATCGTCGAGCGTGCCGAGGCCAAGGCCCTGACCGAGCACGATCTGCTGCCGAACGAGAAAGTCACTGTCGTGCTGTCGGAAAAAGGCTGGGTTCGTTCCGCCAAAGGGCACGAAATCGACGCCACCGGGCTTTCCTACAAGGCCGGGGATGGCTTCAAGGCCCTGGCGGCGGGGCGCTCCAACCAGTTTGCGGTGTTTATCGACTCCACTGGTCGCAGCTATTCGGTGGCGGCGCACACCTTGCCATCGGCCCGTGGCCAGGGCGAGCCGCTGACCGGCCGTCTGACGCCACCGCCGGGGGCCAGTTTTGAATGCGTGCTGATGCCCGAGGACGACGCGCTGTATGTCATTGCCTCCGACGCCGGTTACGGTTTCGTGGTCAAGGGTGAAGACCTGCAGGCCAAGAACAAGGCCGGCAAGGCGCTGTTGAGCCTGCCGAACAACGCCAAGGTGATCCTGCCGCGTCCGGTGGCTGATCGTGAGCAGAACTGGCTGGCTTCGGTGACCACCGAGGGTCGCCTGCTGATCTTCAAAATCAGCGATCTGCCACAATTAGGTAAGGGCAAAGGCAACAAGATCATCGGTATTTCCGGTGAGCGAGTGGCCAGTCGCGAAGAGTATGTGACGGACATCGCCGTCCTGCCGGAGGGCGCCACCCTGGTGCTGCAGGCCGGAAAACGTACCTTGTCACTGAAAGCGGACGACCTCGAACACTACAAAGGTGAGCGTGGGCGTCGTGGTAACAAATTGCCACGTGGCTTCCAGAGGGTAGATGCGCTGCTCGTCGAAAACCTCAATTAAGCGTGCTAGAGGCTCCGATCTACGATTTAACCCGTAGATCGGCGCTTTCGCGCTGGAGTCGGAACGCATATTCACGGATGATATGGCCTTTCAAGCGCCGGCGTGGCCGAGCGTTCTTCATATTTATTGAGTATTTTCACTGTGGTCAGCCTTGTGGCGATCACCTGGATGGGACGATGACTGCTCTGCGCCTTCCTTTTATTTTGATGCTCGCTGGCGTTCTTGGCCTGGCGGGTTGCAGCGTTCACCAGCCGGTGTCGCTGTATCAACTGGACAGCGGAAGTCCGGTTCAGCCTGCGCAAAGCGCGGGCATGGCGGTTTTGCTGGGTCCGGTAACCGTCGCTGACTACCTGCAACGCGAAACCCTGTTGCAGCGTCAGCCCGATGGCAGCCTGCAAGCTTCGCTCGATGGTCGCTGGGCCGGTAGCTTGTCTTCCGATATCGACCAGTTGTTACTGCGTCAGGTCGCCGGTCATCTGGACAGCCAGCGTGTCGTGCTGGCGCCTGCCAACGCAGGCTTCACGCCGGATGTGCAGGTGCTGCTGACCATCACGCGCCTGGACTCGGGTGAAAAGCAACCGGCGATCCTCGATGCGCAATGGCGCTTGATCGACCGCCGTGGTCAGGTGCGCGATAACCGCATCATTCATCTGCAGGAGCAACATGCCGGTAATACGGCGGCCCAGGTCCAGGCTCAGGGTGTATTGCTGCAGCGACTGGCCGAACAGTTGTCTGTCGCGCTCAAGCCATTGGCCAACCAGCCACCGATTGCCGAAGCGCCACGTAAACCGGCCGCCAAACCTGCGGCACCGGCGGCAGAACAGGAAAAACAGCCGAAGATCCCGATGGCTGCACCGATTCGTACGGATATGGAAGTGTTCCGCTTCTAAGTCTGGATCGAGTCAAACCAAAGCCCGCCTTGTGCGGGCTTTGTTGTTTCTGCTGATTGGAGACTTCCAGTGCGGCTGATGGCCTCATCGCTGGCAAGCCAGCTCCCACAAGGGTATCTGTTGAGCGCAGATTGTGTGTACGACATCAACCACTGTGGGAGCTGGCTTGCCAGCGATAGCGACTGTACAGGCAATAAAAAACCCGCAGACGAGTGATCATCTGCGGGCTTCAATAGGTAAGGCTGAAAGATCGCAGCCTTCGGCAGCTACGGCTTACGCCCGGCGCTCATGCATCCGCGCCAGCTGTCGTTCAAGCATCGACGGATAAGGCTCCATCAAACGCTCCACACAGCAGGCACCTTCAGGGCTGGCAATCGGGCGGATCCGCGCGCGCTGGCGGATCAGTGCGTCGTCGCTGATCTTGCGTTCCACCAGCAGCAGGTTGCGGCTGTGTTGCGACAAGGCCAGGGCATCCTGGGCGGTGTCGGTCAGCAGCAGGTCGATCTGGCTCAGGCCGAACAGGTCGTCGCCCAGGGTCAGGCCCAGTTGCAATTGCAGGGTGATGCCACTGTCGGCGACTTCGATCTGCAGCTGATGGCCCAGCGCCCGCAGCAACTCGCCGCAGCAGATGGCATTGGTCAGGTAATCGTCGCCGCTGTCTTCGGTATGGAACAGCATCAGCGTGCTGCCGTCGTTCAGGGTGTGCAGTTCGCTCTCATAGAGCGAGGCGGCCTGGTCGAGGCAGTCACGGTAGCGCTCGAGCAGTTCTTCCAGGCGTGTGCGAGGCAGGCGACGCAGCTGCTCCTGAGAGCCCAGTTGCACGGCCAGTACGGCGCTGTGCTGCGGCACGTTCGAAACGACAGGTCGAGCGGCCGGAATCGGTGCGTTGACTGTCGAATCATCGAGCAGATCGGCGAAGGCATCTTCGTCATCGTCATCGTCTTCGACGGTGCTGATGGCGCGCCGTGGTGCTGCTTTCATCGCCGCCATCGGACGGCTTTCGTCGAAGCTTGGGTCGCGCAGGTTGCGTACTTCGAAACCCGGCTCTGCGTCGTCGATGTCATCGAATTCCGGCTCTGGCACGGGCTCCGGCTCGGCAGGTTCCGGCGCGAAGTTGGCGTGCAGCTGGCGAGCCAGGTCACCGATTTCGTCCTGACGCTCGGTGGCCGGGGTGTATTCGTCGATATTGCGCAGCCACACCCGCAATTGCAGGAGCGGCGTGGAGATGTGTCGGCCCAGGCGCAGGCTCAAGGCCAGGGACAGGGCCAGCAGAATCGCGCTCAGGATGCCCATGCTTTGCAGGCTGATGGTCATCGGTTGCTGGAACTGGTCCATGTCCAGGCTGATGCGCAGTTGACCGGCGGTCACGTCCTGGAAGGTGATCTTGCTCTGGTACATGCCCTCGGCTTCACCCAGCAGGCCATGCTTGGGACGCTGTCCGGCTTCGGCGAGGATGCGGTTATCCACGCTATAGATGGCAGCGTGGGCCACCAGCTTGTTCTTGGTCAGGTTGTTGAGCAGTACGTTGAGGCTGAGGATGTCGTTGGACACCAGCAGCTCGGTGGCCGAGGTGGCCGTCTGCGTGGTCAGGCTTTCGCCCAGCGCATCCGCTTGTTCGTGCATGGCCTGCTTGAACTGCAAACCCATCACGCAGGCATAGATGACCAGGGCCAGAGCGACCAGGATCACGTTATGGCTGGCGATGCGCAATGCAATCGGTACACGGCGGTGGCGCAGTGCCCGGAAGATCAGCAGGAAGAAGTTGTCGGTTTTTACTGGCGTGGGCCGGTTCACTTGAGCTCGGCTCTTTTATCTGTGAAGTTGACGCGCAGTATAGCGACAGGGTCTAGACCGGCAAAGCGCTCACGGTGCCCGATGGTCACTGAAAGTGGGTAGAATGCGGTTTTTTTCCACCTGCGGGGGTGCGCCTTGCGCGAAATCGTCCTGATAAACATCACGGGAGTCGACCGTCCCGGTCTGACTGCGGCCATTACCGGCGTTCTGGCCCAGGGTGGTGTGAACATTCTAGACATCGGTCAGGCGGTGATCCACGACACCCTGTCGTTCGGCATCCTGGTTGAAATTCCTGGTACCGAGCAAGGCAAGTCGGTGCTCAAGGACATCCTGTTCAAGGGCTACGAGCTCGATCAACAGGTACGTTTCACGCCAGTGTCCGAAGAGGATTACCAGCAGTGGGTCGGCAACCAGGGCAAAAAACGCCACATCGTGACCCTGCTGACCCGCAAAGTGACGGCCGGGCAATTGCAGGCCGTGAGTTCGATCACCGCCAAATACGGCCTGAACATCGACCACATCGATCGGTTGTCGGGGCGCATGCCGCTGGATACGCCGGCGGATAAAGGCAAGGGCTGCATCGAGTTTTCCGTACGTGGCGAAGCGGCCGATCCGCAGGCGCTGCGTGCCGAATTCCTCAGCGTCGCCCAGGAGCTGAACGTCGACATCGCCTTCCAGGAAGATTCGCTGTTCCGTCGTAACCGTCGCCTGGCGGTGTTCGACATGGACTCGACCCTGATCGAAGCCGAAGTGATCGACGAACTGGCCAAGGCCGCCGGTGTAGGCGACAAGGTCTCTGAAATTACCGAGCGGGCGATGGCCGGCGAGCTGGACTTCCGCGCCAGCTTCAAGGAGCGTCTGGCGTTGCTCAAGGGGCTGGATGTCGGCGTACTCGATTCCATCGGTGCATCCCTGCGCCTGACCGAAGGCGCTGAAACCCTGTTCGCCGAACTCAAGCGCCTGGGCTACAAAACCGCCATTCTGTCGGGCGGGTTCACCTACTTCGCCAAGCAATTGCAGGCCAAGCTGGGTATTGACTACGTCTTCGCCAACGAGTTGGAAGTGGTGGATGGCAAGGTGACGGGCGTGGCAATCGAGCCGATTGTCGATGCGCAGCGCAAGGCTGATCTGCTCAAGGAGCTGGCGCACAAGGAAGGTTTGCGTCTGGAGCAGACCATTGCGGTCGGCGACGGCGCCAATGACTTGCCGATGCTGGCAATTGCCGGGTTGGGCGTGGCGTTTCGCGCCAAGCCGCTGGTTAAACAGTCGGCGAAGCAGGCAATTTCCACCCTGGGGCTCGATGGCGTGTTGTATCTGCTGGGCTTCCGCGATCGCGACGGACAACTGTAACGCCGCAAATCACCTGTAGGAGCGAGCCTGCTCGCGATGGACGTTAACGATGACGCGGGCATTCTGAATGCCCGCGGCGCCGTCACGTTTTTCGCGAGCCGGCTCGCTCCTGCGCTGTCGGTCCCTATCAGGCTTTCGGTGAGCCCATTCCCTGGCCCATCTGCACCGGCGAACCCGCCGCCAGTTCTTCAGCCCACTTCACTTGATCCGGCCCGAACAGCACGATAGCGGTCGAACCCAGTTTGAAGCGGCCCAGTTCCGCGCCCTTTTCCAGATGGATCGGCGCACGAGCGGCTTCGTCGTAGCGGAAGGTTTTCAGCTCGCGTTTCGGCGGCGTCACCAGCCCGGCCCACACGGTTTCGATCGATGCCACGATCATCGCGCCCACCAGCACGACGGCCATCGGCCCGCGTTCGGTGTCGAAGATGCACGCCACACGCTCGTTGCGGGCGAACAGTTCCGGGACGTTTTCGGCGGTGGTCTGATTCACCGAGAAAATCCGGCCCGGGATGTAGACCATTTCGCGCAGGGTGCCGGCCAGCGGCATGTGCACACGGTGGTAGTCCTTTGGCGACAGGTAAATGGTCGCGAAATCACCGCCCATGAACGGCGCGGCGTTTGCCGCATCACCACCCAGCAATTCCAGCACGCTGAAGCTGTGGCCCTTGGCCTGGAACACGCGGCCGTGTTCGATCGGGCCGAGTTGGCTGACCGCGCCGTCGGCCGGGCTGAGGATCGCGCCCGGTGTCTGGTCCAGAGGACGCGCGCCGTCCTTCAGGGCGCGGGTGAAGAAGGCGTTGAAGTGCTCGTAGGCCGTCAGGTCTTCGACCAGCGCCTGGGACATGTCCACCTGATAACGTTTGGCGAACCACGCGGTGAATGCATTCTTGAACCAGCGCACGCGGCATTCGGCGATGCAGCCGGCCAGTCGCGAGAGCAAATGGTGGGGCAGCAGGTACTGGCTGAGGATAAACAGACGCTTATTCATTAACTGTCCTTAAAAACCTTAAATCTCTACAGGGGTATCGGGGTGGTTGCCCCATTCGCCCCAGGAGCCGGCGTAGCCTTTGACTCGCGGATAACCGAGGGACTTGGCCACCAGATAGGTGAAGCCAGAACGGTGGTGAGTCTGGCAGTGGGTAATCACTTCTTTGTCTTTGCTGATCCCGAGTTGTTCGAGGATCTGCGGCATGTCGGTGCGGATACGCAGGTTCCGGGACTTGTCCATGCCGGCGGTCCATTCGAAATTGACCGCGCCAGGAATGTGCCCGCCCTTGGCCGCCAGGACTTTCTCGCCGGAGTACTCCAGCGGCCCGCGGGCGTCCCAGATCGCCAGGTCGGCGGCGCCGAGACGGCTTTGCAGGTATTCGCGGGTCGCGGTGGGTTCGTCATGCAGGGTCAATGCAACCGGGCCACCCACAGGAGCGGGGACCTGGATCGACATGGGCAAGCCTTCTGCCAGCCAGGCCGTCAGGCCGCCGTCGACATAGTGATAGTTGCTGTGACCAATGACGTCCAGAAGCCAGATAAAACGCCCGGCCCAACCGCCGCCCTCGTCGTCATAAACCACGTAGACCGCATCGGGATTGTGCCCCAGCTCACCGAACAACGCTTCGAGTGCGGCTTGCGGCGGCATCAGGCCTGGGGCGGGCGCCTGGCCGAGCTGTGTGCGTTTCGGATCGACAAACCGCGCACCGGGAATATGCCCTTCGGTGTAGCGGGCGCTGCTGGTCAGGTCCACCAGAATCAGATCACGGGCATCGAGGCGAGGGAGCAAGTCGCTCGGTTCGATCACCAGCGGCAAGCCAGAGAAGTCAGACATGTGAGGTCTCCAGAGCACAAAAGGGAGGATTGTAGCGCAGCGCTATTGGCCGCGGCGGCTAAAGTTATGCAGCGCTTTCTCGATGCACTGCGCCGTTTTGCCGAAGGCTTGCACGGTGATTTCCGAAAACGGCCCGCCGCCCTGATCCGCCCCGACAATCATGATCACCCGGCCATTGTTGACCAGCGAGCGCAGCAGCAGGTGTTCGCCGCTGAACTGTGCACGCAGGCCATTGGGCAGCAGGGCTGAAAATTGTGCGTTGTTGGCCGGGTTGATCCGTACCTGGGCCTGTTGCGAAAGCAGGCGTTGCAGCACGGTGCTTTGGCTGACCGCAAAGTTCATCGCCGCCACTTCTTTGGGCAGCCCCGCCGTTTGGTGCACTCGCAGGTTGGCGTGGGTGCGGTCGGCCATCAGGATCATCACGCGGCGCATGCCGCAGGCGACCAGGGCGTCCCGGGCAGCGATGGTCAAGTGCATGGCATTGGTGAAGTGACTCGGTTCGACCAACAGCTCGGCGCATTGCTTGCGCCATTTCGCCAGGTCCTCGGCGGTGGGCGCCGGTGCCGGCAGCAAAGCGGCATGGACGCGATTCATGCCCCACGGCCAGATCAACGCTTCGGCGGGGTGCCAAAGGTCGGGCATGGCGTGATGGCGCGCACTGTTGGCGGCCTGTTGGTGCAATTGCTGTTGCACGTCTTCCATCGGTACTTGCAGGTAAAGGCTGGTCAGATACTGCCACCGCTGGCTGTGCGGACTGTCCCAGGCCTGGTGCGCCGACAATGCCAGACCGTTGGCCAGCAACACGGTGTTGGCCGGTTGATTGAGCCAGCGGCGCAGGGTCGGATCGTCATCGAGGCGGTTCTGCTGGCGCAATGGATGCTCGCTGTCGCGGGCAATGCGCAGAACCTTCACCAGTTCCCGTTGCTCGGTGAGCAGCAGGCGGTAGCCCTGCTGCACCCAGATCGGCAGGCGCCAGATGTCCGCCAGGGCCTGGCCGATGTCCAGCAGGCGTACGCCAAACAATTGCTTTTCGACCTTGCGCGCCGACTCGCCTTTATGAATGACCCGCAGTTCCCAGTCCTCCAGCAATTGCGGGTGAGTCAGGGCCAGTGGCCAGAGCGGCGACAGAAACAGCAGGCTGCCCCAGTAGATGTCCTGCCACAGGCGCGCCAGGCGACTGGCAAAAAAACCATTGGCCTGTTGCGTGGCGTGCTGGCTGATCATCTGCAATTGACGCAGGGCTTTGGGGATGTCGGTTTGCGGCAGTACGGGCATCCGGTCGAGCAGTTCTTCGGTGCGTTTGAGGCCAAGACGATTGATGGCGACCTCAAGGTTTTCCGCCGGCTCGGTCATGCTGCCATGGGTATGCCGGTTGGCTTCGCGAATCACGCTCAAGGCCAGGGGCGGGCTTTCCTGCATCAATTCGGCGATGTCGCGCAACGAGCTGCGATGGTCGCGAATGGCCAGCCAGACGCGGTCATGAATGGCCTTGGGAACCGGCAGGCGCACATCATCCAGAAGCTTGACCCAGCCTTCGAGTGTGGTCGGTTTTGGCGTTGGAACGTTCGTTTCGTTAACCATGTTGGAGGCGATCATCGTCAGCGTTAACTGTGCCCGGAGTGGGTCAAATTGGCTTTTCGCCTGAACTGGCTATAGTCTGGCGCAGTTTTGCCGATAAGTAGAAGAAGAGATTTTTTAACTTCCGAATATGACCTTGAACCCGACTCAGTAAGTGCTCTCCTACCTATGGCTAAAATTATCGGCATCATCGTCGTATTCGCGAGCGTGCTCGGCGGATACGTGCTCTCCCACGGCAAAATTGCGGCCCTGATCCAGCCTTTCGAGGTGATGATCATCGGCGGCGCGGCCCTCGGCGCATTCCTGCAGGCCAACCCCGGCTACATGACGATGCACGTGCTCAAGAAATCCCTGAGCATGTTCAGCTCGCGTTTCAGCCACGGCTTCTACCTTGAAGTCCTGGGCCTGATCTACGAAATTCTCAACAAGAGCCGCCGTGAAGGCATGATGGCGATCGAAGGTGACATCGAAGATGCCGCCGCGAGCCCGATCTTCGCCAAGTACCCGGCGGTCCTGAAGGATGAGCGCATGACGGCGTTCATCTGCGATTACCTGCGCATCATGTCTTCCGGCAACATGGCACCTCATGAGCTTGAAGGGCTGTTTGACATGGAACTCTTCAGCCTCAAGGAAGACCTGGAGCATCCATCCCACGCCGTGAACGGCATTGCCGACGCCATGCCCGGTTTCGGTATCGTCGCGGCGGTACTGGGTATCGTGGTGACCATGGCGTCCCTGGGCGAAGGTGACCAGAAGTCCATCGGCCTGCACGTGGGTGCGGCACTGGTCGGTACGTTCTTCGGTATTCTCGCCGCCTACGGCTTCTTCGGTCCGCTGGCCACTTCCCTGGCCCACGATTCCAAGGAAGAACTGAACGTCTACGAAGCCATCAAGGCCTCGCTGGTCGCCTCGGCTTCCGGCATGCCGCCATCGCTGGCCGTGGAGTTCGGACGCAAGGTTCTGTACCCGGCGCACCGTCCTAGCTTCGCCGAGCTGGAACAAGCGGTTCGCGGTCGTTAAGCATGGAGAACAATCAGCCGATAATCATCAAGCGCGTCAAGCGCTACGCCGGTGGGCATCACGGGGGCGCCTGGAAAATCGCCTTCGCCGACTTCGCCACGGCGATGATGGCGTTCTTCCTGGTGTTGTGGCTGTTGTCCACGGCGACGCCGGAGCAGAAGATCGCCATCGCCGGTTACTTCAAGGACCCGATCGGCTTCTCGGAAAGCGGCACGCCTTACATCATCGATCTGGGCGGCACGCCGACCCTGGCGCCGGAGAACACCCTCAACCCCGAGGTGAAGTCCCAGCCACAACCGGACAAGGTAACCGTCGACGCCGAACAGGTCGAAGGCATGGCCGAGATGGTCGAGAAGGAGCGTCTCGAACTGTTGCTGCAAGAGTTGCAGAACAAGGTCGAAGAAAATCCGCAGTTGCAGAAATTCAAAGACCAGATCATGTTCGAGATCACCCCGGACGGCTTGCGCATCCAGATCGTGGACGCCGAAAACCGGCCGATGTTCGACTCCGGCAGTGCCCGCTTGAAACCGTATTTCGAAGACATCCTGCTGGCCATGGCCGACACCATCAAAGCGGTGCCGAACAAGATCAGCATCAGCGGCCACACCGATGCCAAGCCGTACACCGGCACCGGTGATTTCGGCAACTGGGAACTTTCGGCCAACCGTGCCAACGCCGCCCGCCGTGCGCTGGTCGCGGGCAGCTATCCGGATCAGCAAGTGGCGCGTGTCGTGGGGTATGCCTCATCGGCGCTGTTTGATCGTGAACATCCGTTCAATCCGATCAACCGTCGTATCGACATCATCGTGCTGACCAAGAAAGCCCAGCGCGCCATCGAAGGTTCGCAAGGGGCCGAAACTGCCCCTGATGCCACGAAAGAAAACGGGACGCCCGGAGCAGCGCCGGCTGCACCCGTCGATCCGAATGCGTTGCCGGCGGACAAGGAGCCGCTGCCGGCGCATGAGCTTCGCGAGCGTCTGAATTTGTTCGATGATCCGGTGCCGAAACCGTCAGCGCCCGGGAGTGCGGCACCAGCCTCTGCTCCCGCCACTGCACCGGCCTCAACGCCGAAGCAGTGACCCACAAAAAAGGCCGACATCGCAGTCGGCCTTTTTTGTGGGCGCGATTTCAGAAACCGCGGGAGATTCTGGATTTGAGATCAATATGAAACCGATCGGCGTTCGTTCTGTTGACGCTGCGCATGGACTCGCTGCCGGTGATCGACTCCAGTGACATCGAGCGTTTGAGTGTCGCTTCATTGCGATAGGCATCAATGAAAAAATCGATGTCCTTTTCGCGCGTCAGTTTCGGCCATTTATCGAGGTACAGCGGCAGTTCTGTCGGTCCGGTCTTGAACGAGCAGATGCGTCGGTTGGTAATGGTCGCCTCGCCGATTTCGAACGGCACCCACCAGGACAGCGCGGTTTTTTCCGACACCACCGCCAGCAAATGCGTGCACTCACTGATATTGCGGGTGATTACGCCGGTGATGTCGTCGGTGGTCTGGGACTCTGGGTCCAGCACGTCCAGGTAAGTTCTGATGTTGGCCTGCATCAGGCGGCTGTTGATGTTCATCGCATAGGCGCGATCCATGTGGCGGTAGCTGATAAACACAGGCATCAGAAGTGTCCCTTGATCGCGAGTTCGCGGTAATAGGCGCCGAGGGCAGTGAGGCGGCATCCGGTGGAGTGAATGGCGGCGTAATACATATGTTCGGCATCCACCGGTTCGATCAGGCTGTGGCGGTTGCACTTTTGCAGTTGGGCGAAGACTTCGCCGTGCTCCGGGTTGAATTCAGGTTCGGTGGGCTCAAAGCTGGGGGCGAGGGGGTAGACCGACTCCGCTTCGGCAAACCACTCGGGCAGCTTGCGCAGGATTTCCTTGGGGATCAGCGGCGAGACCTCGCGCAGGGAAATGAACTGCGACACATTGGTCTTGAACACCGGCCGCTGCTCCCAGGCGTCGAGGGCGTTGTCGACGAATGAATAGAGGCTGCCCGGGGTGATTTTGCCGAGGATGTTCGCGGCACCGCCGTGCAAAGCCTGAAGCAGCAAACCGGTAAAGACTCCGTGGCCGGCGCCTTCCATCGCCGGCTGTTCTTTTTTACATGCCGTCAGAATGGTCATGCCCTCGCCAATCACGCTGCTTTCGCTGCGCAATGCGCGTATTTCGCCAGCCGACCCGCCCTGGCAGCAGTCGAGAATGATCACCTTGTTTTTGATTTTCGTGGCTTTGCTCGCCCAGTTCAGGATATCGCTGATCCGTATGCCGTCCTTTGCGGACTTGTAATCCTGAGGGATCAGCATGCCTTCGTCGGTATCGAGGTCGAAACTGCCGTGGCCGGCGAAATACAGCAGCGCGACATTGCAGTCGCCGGAGAACAGTTCGCGGATCTGGTCTTCGAGCTTTTCGCGACTCAAGTAGTCTTCGGCGGAGGTGAGCACGACGTTCTTGAAGTTCGGATCGCCATTGGCGTCGGTCTTCAATACCGAGGCCATGGCCATCGCGTCGTTGTTGCAGCCACTCAACTGGGACACATGGGTGTAGTTGTTAATGCCGATAAACAATCCCTTGCGCATGGTTACACCGCCGTATGCTGGCGAATGGCACTGACGATGCTGTTGGTGTTCCACGCACATTCGGCATGTGCGGCGTCCCGTACCGCCGTGGAAATACGCTCGGCGCCGAACGGTTTGATCGCGATGATCACCTTGCCCATGCGCCTGGCGATTTCGATCTCCTTGTTGATCCACTTGCTGTAGGCCGAATACATCCCGGCCATGATCAGCACCGCCGAACAAGGGCGGATTTTGTTTTCAATGGCCAGCTCAAGTTGCTTGTCGGTTTGTGCGCCAACGATTGGATTGTGTGGGGGGACTGAAAAGTTCTTGAAGGTGAAGGTCGGGTGCGCGGTGAGCAGTTTTACCAGTCTGTCGTGGGCATCGGAGTAGTTCCACGAATGGCTGATGAACAGGTGATAGGTTTGCATGGGTGCCCTCGGTGTCGCCTGAATGCGAAGAGGGCTCGAATGTATGCAATTGAGGGGCACTGACAAGGCTTGCGCGGCGAATCAGAAATGCCCTGCAAGTGCGGGGGCGGACGTCTTACAGAAGCGTCTGATGTTTAAGGCGGGAGGGTATTTGTAGGCAGGAACGAGCGATCGCCCGCCCCCGTGGGGGCAGGGCGGTCGATGCGTCTGTTTAGTAGCCGTTTTCCGGCAGGCTGGCGATGATCGAGCGGTAGCTGTTCATTCGTTGTTGCTGCACGCGGCCATCTTCCAGGGCCTTGAGCAGGGCGCAACCAGGCTCGCGGTCGTGCTTGCAGTCGCGGAAGCGGCAGGTGCCGAGCAGGTCGTTGAACTCGATGAAACCGGCTTCGACGTCGGCACGGCTGACGTGGCCAAGGCCGAACTCCCGGATACCCGGTGAGTCGATCAGCTCACCGCCACCGGGGAAGTGGAACAGTCGCGCGGTGGTGGTGGTATGAGTGCCCTGGCCGGACAGCTCGGACAACGGCCCAACGCGGGTTTCGACGTTGGGCAACAGGCTGTTGACCAGCGATGACTTGCCGACACCGGACTGGCCGACGAACACGCTGATGCGTCCGTCCAGCTGCTGTTGAAGTTGCTCCATGCCGTTGCCATGGTGCGCCGACACTTCCAGCACCGGGTAACCCAGTGTGCGGTAAACCGCGAGCAGAGCGTTCAGTGCCGGCGCGTTGTTTTCGTCGATCAGATCGAATTTGTTCAACAACAGCAGCGGCTTGATGCCGGCATGCTCGGCTGCGACCAGATAACGGTCGATCAGATTGGCATGGGGTTCGGGCAGCGGGGCGAAGACGATCACGATCATGTCGACGTTGGCCGCAACAGGCTTGAGCTGGCCACGGCTGTCCGGACGGCAGAGTTCGGTGTTGCGTGGCAATTGGGCCACGATCACGCCGATGCCCTGGTTGCCGGCACGCCAGACCACTCGGTCGCCGGTCACCAGCGCCGGCAGGTTGGCGCGCAGGTGGCAACGGAAAACCTCACCGGCCTGTTCGCCATCAACGGCCTCGACTTCGACTTGCACGCCGAAGTGCGCGATCACCAGACCGTGCTGTTCCGGGCCCAGGTCGCCGCCCTCAAGTGCCTCGACAGCCGAGGACTCGCGTTTGGCGGCGCGGGCAGCGCGTTCGCCCTGAATCTTTTCGATGCGCCAGTTTTGACGACGATTGAGTTGGCGTTTGGCCATGGGTGTTCCGTATCAAGAATGCAGCGATTAGGTAAAACGGCCGCGAGTTTAGCACGCCCGGCCACCGGCCTAGGCTAAACTGCGCAGCATTGCCTAGGAGCCGACACATGCAAAACCCGCAGAATCTGATCTGGATCGACCTGGAAATGACCGGTCTGAACCCTGATACCGACGTCATCATCGAAATGGCCACCATCGTCACCGACAGTGACCTGAACACTTTGGCTGAAGGCCCGGTGATCGCCATCCATCACAGCGACGAAATCCTCGCCGGCATGGACGAGTGGAACACCCGTCAACACGGCGGTTCCGGGCTGACCCAACGTGTGCGCGAGAGCCGCATCAGCATGGCCGAAGCCGAAGCCGAAACCATCGCGTTCCTCGAGAAGTGGGTGCCGAAGGGCAAGTCGCCGATCTGTGGCAACAGCATCTGCCAGGACCGGCGCTTCCTTTATACCCACATGAAATCCCTGGAAAGCTATTTCCACTACCGCAACCTCGACGTGTCCACGCTCAAGGAACTGGCCGCGCGCTGGGCGCCGGATGTGCGTGACAGCTTCAAGAAAGGCAGCACCCACCTGGCCCTGGACGACATCCGCGAGTCCATCGCCGAGTTGCAGCACTACCGCAAGCATTTCATCAAGTTCTGATCAGGCGCCGCGAGGGCTGTTGTGGCAAGGGAGCGCTTCGCACTCCAGCGGGGCAAGCACCCTCGCCTCGGGTTTTCCGATTGCCCTCTTTTGGTGCTTGGGTGAAGTGAGTAGACTGCGCGCCTTTCTGCAAGGACCGCCACCATGTTGCTGATGCTCTACCTGATCGCCATCACCGCCGAAGCCATGACTGGCGCCCTGTCTGCGGGCCGTCGCGGCATGGACTGGTTTGGTGTGGTGCTGATTGCGTGCGTCACGGCGCTGGGCGGGGGATCGGTGCGTGATGTGCTGCTGGGGCATTACCCCCTGACGTGGGTCAAGCACCCGGAATACCTGGTGCTGACCTCTGTTGCGGCCATGGTGACGGTGTTCACGGCACGCTGGATGCGTCACCTGCGTTCGCTGTTTCTGGTGCTCGATGCCGTCGGTCTGGTGGCGTTTACCCTGATCGGCTGCATGACCGCCCTGGAAATGGGCCACGGCATGCTGGTCGCATCGGTCAGCGGGGTGATCACCGGGGTGTTCGGCGGCATCCTGCGGGATATCTTCTGCAACGATATTCCACTGATCTTCCGTCGTGAGCTCTACGCCAGCGTCTCGTTCGCCGCGGCGTGGTGCTACATGTTTTGTCTGTACCTGAATTTGCCCGGCGAACAGGCCACCCTGATCACCCTGTTCGGCGGTTTCCTGTTGCGCTTGTTGGCGATTCGTTTTCACTGGGAAATGCCAAAGTTTGTTTATAACGATGAGCAGTGAAGGATCTGCATAACGTTCAAGCGAAGATGCGGTAATTATTTAACGCATAGTGGATGGTTGGCTTTTATAAACTGAAGTTCAACTTCGGTTTATAGGCTGCTTGTATGTTTGATATATGTTTTGAACATTGCACGGATGATGGTCATAAGCGATTCATTGAAGAAAAAATTCCTGATTGGTTAACCCAGGCATCACCCGACAGACGCTTGGCTTTGCGGCAAGCACCTGTCATCGTTCCTGAATGGTACCGAACGGTATCGGCGGCTTCACACGCAGAATTGGCGCAGGCGGTCAAAGCCAGCTGGATATCCCAGGCCAGGCTGGACCGGGTGTTCGAGTCGTTGGCCGATGCCCGGCGGTTTGCCGAGCCCTTGCTGCGCCAGGCGCTGAAGAATCGTTTTGGCGTTGAGCTCGATGTTGCCCGCTCATACTTGCGGCTCTATTTGCCCAAAGGCATTTTGCCGGGGTATCAAGTTAAAACCCTTTCCCTGTTAGACGCGGCCTTGCATAACTTTGAGAAGAAGGAAGCCGCTGACCAGTACTTTGATAATGCATCCTGTTTTATCAGCGAACCTGATAGCCGAGGCCATTTTCATGTATTGCCCATTAACGAACGAATAACGATCGGCGCCTTTGCTTCAATGTGCCGCGAACTGGATATCGGCGGTCAGTACGCATCACAATTGGAGGCGATTCTGTTACCCAGGGATTCGGTGGCCAAGGTCGGACTGGCGTTCAGGGTCAAGACCAGTCAAAAAGATGCGTTCAGGGCGGCTGTGCTCCTGGCGCGGATGAAAGGGGACATCGGTACCGATTCCCAGGCGTCGCTGCTGCGGCTGCTGGATGGCGTGTCGAGTCTGGCGTTGCGCTGCTACCAGTTGCAGATCATGACGGCCCGGCTGACCGGGATCATGGTGCTGGCGGGTGATCTGGAACGTTCATCCCGCGTGGAACCGTTGATCGTGTACGTGCCTGACGATCCACAGCATCCGATCAAAGAGTACCCGTCGGCCCTGGCGTTCAAGACGGCATTGACGGAGCAACTGCGTTCACCGGCCTATCAACGGTTTTTTGCCCGGTTCATCGCCCATGAGCAGCGCGGTTATTTTTTTGCCGAACTTGACCAGCACTTGAATGCCGAGACCTGGCATGCAGTAAAGCCGGGTGACCCGCGGCCGGCCTGGCGACGCACGCCCGTCGACAACCCCAAGTTGCGTTTCCACGCGCACCCGGTTCAGGGTGATCCATGGCAATGGCTGTATCAGGACAAGCTCGACAAAATCCTCAATGACGCGCGCATCATCGCGGTGCCCACGGCCGATCAGGATCGCCAGTCGCGCTGGGCGCTGTGGGACAGCCTGGAAAACGTGGCTTCGATCGTCGTGCAGGTCGCAACCCTGGTGGCAATGCCCTTCGTGCCGTTTCTGGGTGAAGTGATGCTGGCGTACACCGCTTATCAATTGCTCGAGGAAACCTTTACCGGTGTTCTCGATTGGGCTGAAGGGCAAGTGTCCGAAGCCGCTGATCATCTGCTGGTCATCGCCGAGAACCTCGCGCAGCTCGGTGCTTTCGGGGTGGCGGGGGCTGTGGCCGGAAAGGTGCTCCCCCTCAAGCCATCGGCGTTTATCGAGGGGCTTAAACCGGTAGCACTGCCCGACGGTCGCATGCGTTTATGGAATCCCGACCTGCAACCCTACGAACAAACCGCCGCGCTGCCGACCGGCGGCCTACCGGACGAGCAGGGGCTACAGCATCACGCCGGCAAAACCTTTTTGACGCTTCAGGGGCGCACTTATGCAGTGGGCGCCGAGGCTGAAAGCGGTACGTATTGCATTCGCCACCCGCAGCGGGCGGACGCCTACCGACCGCGACTCGCCCACAACGGCGCCGGCGCCTGGGCCCACGAGATCGAGCGACCGATGCAATGGCAGGGGGCGCAACTGTTCCGGCGCCTGGGGCACTCGGTTGCAGCGTTTTCCGACGAGACCGCGCAACGCATATTGGCGGTCAGCGGGATCGATGAAGCGATGCTGCGGCACCTGCACGTTCACGCGCGGCGTCCACCGGCCTTGCTGGAGGATACGATTCGACGTTTCAAGGTCGATGAGCGGGTTCGGGCGTTTCGTGAATACGTCGCCAGCCCGGACCCTGGCATTTACGCCAAGGCTGACGTGTCTCTGCAATTGGAGTTGCTGAAGACGCAGGAGGTGGTGTTGTCCGAGGGGCAGTTGCTCGACGGCAACGTGATTCAAACCGTTGTGACCACTCTGGAAGAGGGGGCCCTGAAAAGACTCCTTGGGTTAAGCACCGCGCCGGGTGACGCGCTGCCGTCAGTGACGGTTCGTGCCTCGCTGCTGCGCAGCCGCATGGCGCAATGGGCACAAACCTGTCGCGAACAGTTGTTCGGGGCCCTTGAGGAGGCTTTCGAGTCAGGCGCGGACAGCCACACCCGGCAGATGCGCCGGGTTTTTCCACGGTTGCCGCGCACGATCGCGCAGGAGTTGTGGGCCGAGTCCGGAGCCGCCGAACGCCTGCACCTGCACAACAGGCATGGCATGCCGCGGCGAATGGCTCACGAAGCGCTGTACTACCTGCGTGAATTGCGCCTGAACCGCGCCTATGAGGGACTCTACCTGGAGGCGCAATCAAGCACGGATACAGACATGCTGGCCCTGCATATGCTCGAAACGCTCGACGGCTGGTCGGCGGACATTCGCATCGAAGTGCGTGACGTCGATGTGGCGGGCGCTCTGCATGACAGCATCGGCCGTCCCGATGCGTCGATACGCAAGGTTCTGGTCAGGCAACAGGGGCGATACGAGGCCTTTGATGAGCATGGCGAGGCGCTCCATGGCCTGGATAATCTGTTCGGTGCGGTCCAGCATGCGTTGCCCCAGGCGCAGCGCGAAGCCATTGGTTTGCCTCACGTCGGGCAGGGGGGGGCGTTGGAGCAGGCCATCAGGCGTCGGCCATTGTTGCCGCGGTCCGAATTGCGAGCGTTGTTCGGACAACCGTCTCTGGAACCCGGTGCGCGCTCTCCCATGGGACTGGCGGTAGGTCGCGCCGGTTATCTGCTGGGCGGTGGTGACAGCTTGCCCACGGCATCCGGCGCGATTGAGCCGCGCTTGCGCAGGCTGTTTCCCACGTTGGCGGAAGAAGATTTACAGGCCTTGCGAGAGACCCGCCTGGGTGCCGATCCGTTGCCAGCCCTGGTCCACCTGGAAAATGAACACCTGACACTGCTCAATGACCTGCAGATCTGGGCCGACGACGTGCCCGCTCGTCACCCTCTGACGGATGTTGCGCTGTCTGCCGAGGTGAGCGCCGCGCAAAAGCGTAACCGCGCCGCTTTCATTGAGGTGGTGAAGGCCTGTTGGCGCCGGCAACTGACCCCGGAAAACCGCTTTGACACCCGCCGGTTTTTTTCAAAACTGGACGTCATTGGCGACTTGCCTGAACTGTCGGCGGATTTCAGTCATGTGTCCGAGTTTTTGCTGGTCAACAGCAGTGGTTGTCTAAGGGCAGGCCGCTTTCTTGAACGCTTCCCCAATCTTCAGTTCCTGACGATGAGGGGCGTTCGCCTGGAGTCCTTCCCTGTCGAGACCTTTCAGATGCGCTCACTCATCTGCCTGACGCTCGAGAATTGCGACCTTCGTTTGACGCAGGCCACTGCAGAAGGGTTGGCTCATATGGAGAACCTTGAAGAGTTGGACCTGGACAATAATCCGTTGGGTCTCAGCCCTCAGGTGGTCCACATGAAGAAGCTTGAGCGGCTGCACTTGAAGTCCACCGGATTGAGGGAAGTGCCCGATGGACTGTTCGGGTTGGAAAAATTGGCGTTTGCCGACTTGACGTTCAATGAAATTGTAGAAATGCCTGATGAGTTGTTCGATGTGCCTGATACCCGCCCTGTGAATTACAACTTTACGGATAACCCCCTGAGTGCTGCGAGTCAGCAACGTGTTTCCGAATATAAAAACAATTTCAGCATTGATAAGCAGATCCTGATTCAGGTGGATGACGAGTTGGTAGACGAAATTCAGGAGCTTGGTATCGAAACCGAATCCGATGAAAGTGGGCTGGAAACGGGTGATGAAAGTAGTGTGGATGACGACTGAACAAAATCGATGTGTTGATTGTTGTTGCGATTGCTGCGTGTTTTTCTGAGGGCTGTAGTCGGTCTGGTTTTAGAAATATCAAGTCAAGAAGAGCTGAAGTTGTCGCGCGTCAAGTGCTTAAGCTAGAGGGCGCGCGGTCTTCAGCTCTTCCGTTTCTTCGAGGGCTGAGTGTTCTCATTGGTTATATGGGTGAGTGGAAATAGTCTGTTAATCTTGTGAATGGTCGCGATCTGTCTTTCTTGTTATTTGTTTTTGGTAAGAGCGTGTAGTCAGGCAGTGGGTGAAGTTGCCAGTTGTCGGATACAGCATTCAATGCAGCCAAAAGGTTGCTACTAAAAAATGGCAAGGAATATGGATATGAGTGACTCGAAAGAACCTGGTGTTGAAATCGTTTCTGTTGAAAATGCGTTGCAAGCGCAGGCACCCGTGCAGATCGATAAAGTAACCAGGCTTGAAGTCAGATTCGAAGCGCCTGGCGTTGAATCGAAAAGGTTATATGCCAATGGCAGAATGCAGGTGCGGGTATGGGTCTTTGTAGAAGCCCAGGATGCAGATGGTAATCCTGTTTCGCTGCCATATTTTCCTGACCTGTTTTCGGCAAGGTTGATCGAATATCACACTGGCGAGCCTTTGAAGGTGGATGTCTATACTGGCAGCCCGTTGCAGGGGTGGAGCTCCAGCCCTATCGAGAACAAGTATTCCCATGAGGTACCGGGATGGGGGCTGTCATCCTTGGTCAGCGATCGTCTTTCCGCCTTTCGACAGGCACCCCTGGTGTTTTGGGTGTCGTCCTCTGTCGTCGGACAGACACAAATCGCGGTAGAGGTGACGCTGCAAGGGAAAGTTTACAGGAGTAACAATACGACTAACCCGGATGGCAGGAAAATAAACAAAAGTGTCGTACTCCATGCTGAGAGAAAGGCGACTTATGCAATTGATCAGTTTCGCTGGGATTTGGAACGACTAAATATTAAGAGTGTGGATGAACAATTTTTCTTATACCATCTAGGGCTCTACCTTGGTTCGACACAGGTTGAACTTTTTTCGTGGGAAAGCGCGAAGTACAATCCGGACAGCAAATATCCGATAAATTTTTGTCGAATGAACCTGGAGGGTGCTGCGCGGGCGATAAGATTCTTTACTGGCGTTTTCCCTTCTGCTGTTCAGAAGAGCGTCCGAGTCAATATGCCAGGCTGGCAGTACGACATTGATGTGCATAAACGATCTGGAGAGCTCTCGTTAGTTAAAGGTCTATCGCCAAGGCGCGCTGATGATTTTCAGGCTCGGAAAGAGACGTTCCCGTTTATCGTTATTGATGAATTCGGTAATGATCATGCGCTGTCGATCCAAATAGATGAGCGTAATCTCAAGTTTAGTTTGCACAGGGGTTGATACTCGCCTGGCGCTTGGCTTTTTTCGAAAAGTTTGGCGCCAGCCTCGCCTCTATGAAAGAGACTGGGGTTCATGCTGATGGGGACGTCAAATGACTATAAGTAACTCAAGAAATATTTATTCAAATGCTTTTAACTTTCATGATTTCATTTCCGGGGGGGTCGATCCACGTACAGGAATTTATACCTGCTCCATAACGATGGGTGAAATCAAGTCCGGTGGGTTAAATGGCCCTTCCTTGCCGATCAACCTGTACTTCAATCCGCTCAACGGCGCTGATATTGGTTTGGGAGTGGGGTGGTCATTGGCATTGACCCGCTACGACACGGCGGCGCAGACGCTGACGCTGTCCAGTGGTGAAAGTTATAAGGCCAGGACATCGGCCACACGCTTGACCTTCGATGAACTGAAGCTGGAAACCATCAAGGCCAGTCGTCCTGCACCCAATCGCTATGACATTGTGCATAAGGACGGTCTGCGTGAAGAACTCGAAGTCTACGGTGCGAGTGACATAGCCGTTCCGAAGCGAATTGTTGCGCCAAATGGCGGCAGCATCACGCTCGGTTACACCGCTATAAACGATCAGCCAATACTCAGGGAAGTGAGGGACGATCAGCGTATTTTACTGAGTGTTTCGCGCAACCGTGGTGCAGTTAGCCTTGTTCAATACCCCGACACCCCCTGTGAGGCGCGCTTTGTTCTGTCGCTCGTCAATGACCGGGTTGTATCCATTGATTTGCCGACCGGCGATGCGTGGATCCTGACGTACGAGGATATCGAAGGTCGAAGTTATCTGAAGCAAGTCGACTCGCCGCTGGGTGCACGCGAGTTCATTGGTTATCAGCAGCAGGGGCATCGATTTCCGCGCGGAGCTCCCCTGCGATCCATTCCCTATGTCAACTCGCATACGGTTTTCCCCCGGCACAATCAGCCGGCGATAACCACCAATTACGAGTATTCCGACAACAATTTTCTGGGTTTCGACGCCGAGGACATCAAGTGGTCGGAGGAAGGAGATAACCTTTATCAGGCCTCAGACGACTATTCCTATACCTCGACCGAGCGCTTGATGCTGGATGGGAAGGTTCATCGCTCTACGGTCCGTACCTACAACAAATATCATCTGCAGGTCTCGGAGGTGGCGACTTGCAAGAAGGTGGCTACCTCGCAACTGATTGAGTATCACCTTGATCCGCGCAAAGATTTTTCAGAGCAGCCGGCACAGTTCAGATTGCCAAGAGTTCAGACCCTGCGTTACCACGACCGCGAGACGAACACATCGCGGGACGAGGTGTTGCGTACCGAATTCGATGCGTTTGGCAATTTGCTCAAGCAGGTCGAACCGAGTGGCGTGACCACTGTTTGCGAGTTCTACCCGGCGGCGGGTGCCGATGGTTGTCCGGCGGACCCCTTGGGTTTCGTGCGGTTCGAGAAACAGCGAACAGTCTTTCCAGCACCTGGATTCGCTGCGGCCGAGACCACTACCACACGTTATCGTTATCAGCTACAACGTGGGATGAGTGGCGCATCGGCGCAGAACATTGTCCGCGTGCGCGAGCAATTTCTTGAACTGGCACAGGGCAGCGAGACGCTCTGCTCTCAAACTGACCTGGTTTATATCGATCGCCCCACCGATCCCCTGGTTCACGGTCTGCTGGAAAAGCAAACCATCACGTGTAATGGCCAATCGACCCAATCTGAATTCCAGTACAGCCATGGTGGCGCGACCCGTACGCTGCAAACCACGCTGAAAGGGTTTGATGGCACCCGCAAAACGGTCACCACTGCCTTTTCAGCCCTCAATGGGGTGAAATTATCCGAGCGGAACGAGGATGAAGGGACAGTTGTCTTCGAGTACGACGCTCTTGGCCGCGTGGTGACAGAGACTGTGGCGCCTGACACCGCGTATACCGCCAGGCGCAGCAATGTCTATCAACCGGCGGTTGGCAATAGCACACCGGCGACGATCGTCAGCACTGACGTAAACGGCCAGCAGCAGCGCGTCACTCTTGACGGTCTCGGGCGTACGATTCGTATCGAGGAGCAAGACAGCGACCACCAGGCCGATGGGCCGCTACGCCCGGTTTACTCGGCGCAATACGACGCGGCGGGCCAGCTCATCGAAGAAACCGGCACTGACTGGTTGCAGGGCGCTCCCCTGGCGATAAAAACCACCTTCATCCTTGATGATTGGGGGCAGGTAAAAACCACGCTCCATGGCGACGGTCGAAAAGCGCACGTGGAATTCGACCCAGTGACCCTTCGGGAAGTGCAGTGGCAAGAAGGCATGGGCAAGACCGTCACGGTCTACCAGGGGTTCGGCAAACCCGAGAGTATCGAGGTGTTCGACCTGAAGGGACGGAGTCTGGGCAAGACCCTTCACGAATATGATGGCCTGGGAAGGGGTGTCAGTCGGACCGATCCGGCAGGGAATACAACGGGTTATCAGTACGACGTATTCAATCGGCTCCGGCGCAGTGTATTGCCCGATGGCCATGCTGTGGAAACCGAGTATGCATCCCACAGTCCCGGACAAATGCCCGTCGAGGTCAAAGTCGCGGGCCGTAGTCTGGGTCAGCAGGCCTTTGATGGGCTCGGACGGTTGATCCAGAGCAACGTCGGCGGTCGAGTGACCAGGGCGGGGTTCGAGTCGGGCTTCAGCAAGCCCGCCTGGGAGCAGGCGCCAGGTGGTGAACGGATCGAATACCAGTACGAACGCAACCTTGGCGGGCAAGTGATTCAACGCAACGCCAACGGATTACTCGCCAGGTATGCCTACCATCCCAGGCTTGGTCTGCCGACGATGTGTACGGAGCAAGGACGCGAGACGCGCTTCGAGTATTACCCCTCCGGGCGGCTCAAACGTGAGCTGTCCATCGTGGGCGAACAGCAGGAGAAGGCCCTCTATAGCTATTCATTGGGGGGGCGTCCCCTCACCTGCACCGATGTGCTCGGTCACCGACACACGACTGATTACGATGAATGGGGGCGTCCAAAATCGTTTGAACAACATGCACTCAAAGCCGCATTTGCCTACAACGCGCTGGGTCAGTTGACTGAGGTCGACGCCCAAGACATGAAGGGGGAAAGTTCGCTGGTCACCCGACTGGCTTACGATGATCTGGGGCGAGAAATCTCACGCCGTTTCGAGGCCGCTGGATCAGGCAGCCAAACCCTGACTTCAAGTTACACACCGACCAGCAAGTTGGCGCAACGCACATTGAAAAACGGCGATGACGTCATACGCGACGAGCGCTTCACGTACGACTCGCGCGGCCGCCTGAGCCAGTACAGCAGCCGTGGCACCCACCGACCGCGCGACCCGTATGGCAAAGAGATCATCAAGCAAACCTACGTGTTTGATGCGATGGACAACATCGTCTCCCTGGAAACCGAATTTCCCGGCGGTAAAAACCTGGCGTCCTTCGATTACAGTGCCAGCGATCCTACTCAATTGATCGGCATCCGACACAGCCACAAGGATTATCCGGCGCCGGTCGTGCTGGAGTATGACGCCAACGGTCAGTTGATCAGGGACGAACAGGCCCGCAGGCTGACTTACGATGCGCTGGGACGCCTGACTCAAGTGGCCAGCGCCGTCGGGGACGTGGTGCGCGGCTATCACTACGACGCGCAGGATCGGTTGGTCGAACTGTCACAGCCGGTCGGCCCGCCGACCCAGCGATATTACCGCGAAGGCCGCGTGCTGAACGAAGTGTGCGGCCCGGACAAGAGCACCTGCTTGCGCAACGCCGGCATTTTATTGGGGCAGAACCGGCAAGGGCAGGACGCCGGCACCAGGTTGTTGGGTGCCGACCAGCAGCAGAGTGTGTTGACCGAGGTCACTGGGTCGCGGCGCCAGGATTTTGCCTACAGCCCATATGGACATCGTCCGGCGGAAGGCGGCCTATTTGCCGTGCTGGGGTTCAGTGGCGAAGCACTCGACCCTTCGACAGGCTTGTACTTGCTGGGCAATGGCTACCGTGCCTATAGCCCTGCGCTGATGCGCTTTCTCAGCCCGGACAGCATGAGCCCGTTCGGCGCCGGCGGATTGAACCCCTACGCCTATTGTGGGGGCGACCCCATCAATCGAGTGGATCCGACAGGGCATTTTTGGAAAGCCTTGTTGGGGATAGCGTTGTCCATTGCCGGTTTTGCCCTGAGTGTCGTGACAATGGGGGCCGCCACGCCACTCGCGATCATTGGTCTGACGCTGGCGGCTGCGTCTACAACGTTGGGGATTGCCGGCATCATTGTCGACGAAGTGGCGCCGCAGTCAGGGATCGGAGAGATTTTGGGCTGGGCCAGCCTGGCCACTGGTGTGATGTCGTTAGGGGCCGGTTTGGGCGCCCTCGGCAAAAGTGCTGCTCAATGGGGGAGTAAATTGGCGAATGCCTTCAAGCCCGGGTTGAGTGGAAAACCCGCGGATGCAGCGAGGGCCATGTCCAGGGGGATGAGTAACGGAGCGTCGAGGGCGGGATCATCGATGGCCAAAGGCAAAGGGGCGAAAGCCGCCGCCAAAGCAGCGAAGGCAGGTGGGAAAGTGGATGACACACCGAAAAAATGGACCCTGAAGGGGCCCAAGGAAAAAAACATAAAGTCGGATCTGGGTCGATCCCAACTGGATGAATTCGAGGTATTCAAACGAGGCATAGCTGACGAGGGTCTTTCTCCAGTAGAGGCCTCGAAGAGGATGGGAGATCCGAAATACACAGCTCTGGAGAAGAAGCTGGGCCGATTCGAAGTGCGAATAGGTGGTAAGGACAGGGTGACTTTTTTGGTGCATGACACCGATCACATTGTCGAAATATTGCAGGTTGGCGGGCATACCTGAGTGTTACCGGGCGCTGATCATTTCAACTTTGCTTGAGCCTCACTTGATCTTGTTGCACTCGATAGCCGCTTCAATCATTCGAGACGATCGGTGTGTTGCTTCAGTGCCCACTCCACATGCTCTCTGACCAGTTCCGACGGGTACTCCCGTCGCGCCTTCAGCGCTTCCAGCACCGGAATCGTTGAGGGCGCGTTTCCCAACCCCACGGCGAGATTTCGCAACCAGCTCTGATAGCCTGCCCGCCGCAATGGCGAGCCTTCGGTATTGCTCAGGAACTTGTCCTCGTCCCACATGAATAGCTCCGCCAACTCGGCATTGTCCAGGCTATGGCGCGGCTTGAAGTCGCTTTCATCGGACGGCCGGGCGAAGCGGTTCCACGGACAGACGATCTGGCAGTCATCGCAACCGAACACTCGATTGCCGATCAGTGGACGCAGGTCTTCGGGGATCGCGCCTTTGAGTTCGATGGTCAGGTAGGAAATGCAGCGCCGGGCGTCCAGCACATAGGGGCCGACGAAGGCGTTGGTCGGACAGATGTCGAGGCAGGCACTGCATCGGCCGCAATGCTCGGTGGCGTGGGGCGGGTCCACTGGCAACGGCAAATCGACAAACAGCTCGGCCAGGAAGAAATAACTGCCGGCCTTGCGATTCAAAACCAGCGTGTTCTTGCCGATCCAGCCCAGGCCGGCCTGTTCGGCGATGGCTTTTTCCAGAACAGGCGCACTGTCGACAAAGGCGCGATAGCCGAACGGGCCGATTTCAGCTTGAATCTTTTCCGCCAGTTGTTGCACGCGTTTACGGATCAATTTGTGGTAATCGCGGCCCAAGGCATAACGTGATACGTAGGCTTTTTCCGGCTGGGCGAGCATTTGCGCCATTTGCGTGTCGCCCGCCAGGTAGTCCATGCGCAGGGAAACGACTCTCAATGTGCCCGGCACCAGTTCTTCCGGGTGCGAGCGTTTGCTGCCGTGGGCGCCCATGTAGTCCATTTCGCCGTGGTAGCCGGCGTCGAGCCAGCGCTCCAGGTGCTGCTCATGCTCGCCCAGGTCGAGACCGCTGATGCCGACTTGCTGAAAGCCCAGCTCGCGGCCCCAGTCCTTGATGGATTGGGCGAGAGTGGGCAGGTCTGGAGTAATAGCGGGCATGAGGCGAGAGAAACCGGAGCTGAGGTGCGTATAATTCTGCCAGACATCGGAGCCTGAAGACGCATGCCGCACACTAAAGATGATTTACCCGACGCGCTGTACAGCGCTGCACAGGTCCGGGGACTTGATGCGAGCCTGATCGCGGCCGGAACAAAGGGCTTCGAATTGATGCAGCGTGCGGCTCGGGCGACTTGGCGAGCGCTGGTTCGTCAGTGGCCGTCGGCGACCGAATTGAGCGTGTTGGCAGGGCAAGGCAACAATGCCGGTGATGGCTATCTGGTGGCGGTGCTGGCCCGGCGCGCCGGATGGACGGTGCGGGTATTGGCGGTCGGCGATCCGCAACGGTTGCAAGGCGATGCCGGCCTGGCCCATGCCGAGGCCGTGTCTGAAAAGGTCTCTATCGAAGCGTGGAGCGCGCAGTCGCAATTGCGTGGTGTCGTGCTCGACGCCTTGCTCGGCACGGGGCTGAGCGGTGACGTGCGCGACCCGTATGCCAGTGCCATTGCTGCGATCAATGCAAGCGGTCTGCCGGTGGCGGCGGTGGATATCCCTTCCGGTCTGAGCGCCGATACCGGGCGCATCCTCGCTCATGCGGTCCGGGCGGACCTGACCGTGACGTTCATCGGTTTGAAAGTGGGTTTGTTCACCGGTGACGCGGCGGATGTGGTGGGCGAACTGGTGTTCAACGACTTGCACGCCGATCCTCAGTTACTTGAAAGCGCACCGATCAGCGCCCGTCGTCTGACGGCTGGCAAGCTGCCGTTTCTGGCTGCGCGTCCGCCTGCTTCCCATAAAGGCAATTTCGGCCATGTGCTGCTGATGGGCGGCGATCGCGGTTTCGGTGGTGCGATCCTGCTGAGTGCGCAAAGTGCGCTGCGCAGCGGTGCCGGCATGGTGTCGGTGGCCACTCGCAGCGAACACGTGCCTGCCGCATTGGCCAGGATCCCCGAGGCGATGGTGGTGGGCGCTTCGTCAGCCAATCAACTGATGGGATTGCTTCAAAAGGTTTCCGTGTTGGTGGTTGGCCCAGGCTTGGGCCAGGCGGCTTGGGGACGCAGTCTTTTGTCGGCTGCCGCCAACGCGCCGGTGCCGCAAGTCTGGGATGCCGACGCGCTGAACATGCTGGCCGAGGAACGGGTGAGGTTGCCCAGGGATTGTGTGATCACCCCGCATCCGGGCGAAGCCGCTCGCTTGTTAGGCATCAGCACGGCGCAAGTTCAGGCGGATCGGCCCGCCGCGGCCCATGCGTTGAGCAAAAAATATACAGCGGTCGTAGTGCTCAAAGGCGCCGGCAGCTTGATCGCCAGTCCCGACGGGCGGCTGGCCGTGTGTCACCAAGGGCATCCGGCGATGGCCACTGCCGGGTTGGGTGATGTGCTGGCGGGTGTGGTCGGCGCGTTGCTGGCCCAGGGCATGGAGGCATTCGACGCCGCGTGCCTGGCGGTCTGGCTGCATGCCAATGCCGGCGAGCAACAAGGTAAATTCGGCCGTGGGCTGGCGGCCAGTGATCTGATTCCAGCCATTCGTCAGTTGTTGGAGGAGCAAGCACCGTGTCTGAAGTAACCCTGTATCTGGCTGATGAAGCGGCGATGACTGAATTGGGTACACGCATCGCCCAAACCACGAAAGGGCACGGTCTGATCTTTCTCGAGGGAGATCTGGGGGCGGGGAAAACCACGCTGTCCCGGGGCATCATCCGTGGCCTGGGGCATGTCGGGGCGGTAAAAAGTCCGACCTTCACTTTGGTCGAACCTTACGAGATCGGCGATATTCGTGCCTTTCATTTCGACCTGTATCGCCTGGTCGATCCGGAGGAGCTGGAGTTCCTCGGCATCCGCGACTATTTCGAAGATGACGCGCTGTGCCTGATCGAATGGCCTGACAAGGGTGCAGGCTTTTTGCCAAAGCCCGACCTGACCATTACCATTAGCCCGCATGACAGCGGGCGTTCGCTGAAAATTTTGCCCCAAGGCTCGCGTGGCGAGTCCTGGTGTGCCGCTTTGGCATTGGAATCCAAATAAATGATGGGGTTAGGTATGCGCTTTCGCGCGTTGGTTGCTGCCGTTGGGGTGTTGTTTTTGGCGGTAACCGTCGACGCTGTGGCCGACACGAAGGTCAACAGTGTTCGCCTGTGGCGGGCGCCGGACAACACGCGACTGGTGTTTGATCTGACGGGCCCGGTGCAGCACAGTGTCTTTACCCTGACATCCCCGGATCGCCTGGTCATCGACATCAATGGCGCGACCCTGGGTTCGCCGTTGAACGTCAACACCTCGAATACCCCGATCACCGCCATGCGCTCGGCCCAACGCACGCCGACCGACCTGCGGGTGGTCATCGACCTGAAAAAGGCTGTGACCCCGAAAAGTTTCTCCCTGGCACCGAACGCGCAGTATGGCAACCGGTTGGTTGTCGATCTGTTCGATAGTCCGTCTGACGCCGCGCCACCTCCAGCGCCGACGCCTTCGGTCGCGACCGTGCCGGCAGTGCCGGTGACTCCCGCGGAACCTGCAATCAAGCTGCCGCCGGCACCGGCCGGCAAGCGCGACATCATTGTCGTGATCGACGCCGGCCACGGTGGCGAAGACCCGGGTGCTTCGGGCTCTCGCGGTCAGCGCGAAAAAGACGTGGTGCTGGCCATCGCCCGCGAACTGCAACGCCAGGTGAGCGGCATGAAAGGTTTCCGCGCCGAGCTGACTCGCACCGGTGACTACTTCATTCCCTTGCGCGGCCGCACCGAAATCGCCCGCAAGAAAGGCGCTGACCTGTTCGTTTCGATCCACGCCGATGCCGCGCCTTCAGCTGCCGCATTCGGGGCCTCGGTGTTCGCCCTGTCTGATCGCGGCGCCACGTCGGAAACTGCGCGCTGGCTGGCTGACAGTGAAAACCGCTCCGACCTGATCGGCGGTGCCGGCAACGTCAGCCTCGACGACAAGGACCGCATGCTCGCAGGCGTGTTGCTCGACCTGTCGATGACGGCGTCGCTGACTTCCAGCCTGAACGTCGGTCAGAAAGTCCTGACCAACATCGGCCGGGTCACGCCGTTGCACAAACAGCGGGTGGAGCAGGCCGGGTTCATGGTGCTGAAGTCGCCGGATATTCCGTCGATCCTGGTGGAAACCGGGTTCATCTCCAACGCCAATGAAGCCTCGAAACTCGCGGCGTCGAGCCATCAGCAGGCGTTGGCGCGCTCTATCAGCAGTGGCGTGCGTCAGTTCTTCCAGCAAAACCCGCCACCTGGCACCTACATCGCCTGGTTGCGTGACTCGGGCAAAATCGCCCAAGGTCCGCGTGACCACCGGGTCAGCCCGGGCGAGACGCTGGCGATGATCGCTGTGCGTTACCAGGTGTCGCCGGCCACGCTGCGCAGTGCCAACAACCTGTCGAGCGACGAACTCAAGATTGGTCAGCATTTGACCATTCCCGGCACTGAACTGGCGGCCAAAGAATGAATCAGGTGCTGACCAACGCTGCCCGCATCGAGCTGCTCAGCCCGCGACTGGCGAACCAGATCGCCGCCGGTGAGGTGGTTGAGCGCCCGGCGTCGGTGATCAAGGAGTTGCTGGAAAACAGCCTCGACTCCGGCGCCAAACGCATCGATGTCGATGTGGAGCAGGGCGGCGTCAAACTGCTGCGGGTGCGTGATGATGGCAGCGGCATTTCCGCCGATGACCTGCCGCTGGCGCTGGCCCGTCATGCCACCAGCAAGATCCGTAATCTGGAAGACCTTGAGCAGGTCATGAGCCTGGGCTTCCGTGGTGAAGCCCTGGCGTCGATCAGTTCTGTGGCGCGTCTGACCCTGACGTCGCGCACTCGCGATGCCGATCAGGCCTGGCAGGTGGAAACCGAAGGCCGTGACATGGCGCCCCGCGTGCAGCCAGCCGCCCATCCGGTGGGGACCTCGGTCGAGGTCCGCGACCTGTTTTTCAACACACCGGCGCGGCGCAAGTTTCTCAAGACCGAAAAAACCGAATTCGATCATCTGCAGGAAGTGATCAAGCGTCTGGCCCTGGCGCGCTTCGACGTGGCGTTCCATTTGCGCCACAACGGCAAGACCATTCTCAGCCTGCACGAGGCCCATGATGATGGGGCCCGCGCCCGGCGAGTGGCAGCGATCTGCGGTCCGGGCTTCCTGGAACAGGCACTGCCGATTGAAATCGAGCGCAACGGTCTGCATCTGTGGGGCTGGGTCGGGTTGCCGACCTTCAACCGTAGTCAGGCGGATTTGCAGTATTTTTTCGTCAATGGCCGTGCGGTACGCGACAAACTGGTGGCCCACGCGGTGCGCCAGGCTTATCGCGACGTGCTATTCAATGGCCGGCATCCGACCTTCGTGCTGTTTTTCGAAGTTGATCCGGCGGGCGTCGACGTCAACGTGCACCCGACCAAGCACGAAGTACGCTTCCGTGACGGGCGCATGGTCCACGATTTCCTCTACGGTACGTTGCACCGCGCCCTGGGTGATGTGCGACCGGAAGATCAACTGGCTGCACCGGTGGCGACGGCCATTGTCCGTCCTGTCGGGCTTGAGGCAGGCGAGTTCGGTCCGCAGGGCGAAATGCGCCTGGCCGCCAATGCGCTGCTGGAGCAGCCTCAAGCGCAACCGTCGCTCAATACGCCGGCCGGCTCGGGATCTGGTTCGGGCTATCAGTATCAATACACCCCGCGACCTCAGTCCGCGGTTCCCGCCGCTGAGGCCCAGGCTGCCTATCGTGAATTCTTCGCGCCGCTGCCGGAGGCCAATGCCGTAGCGCTGCCGGCCGGTCAGGATGATATCCCGCCGCTGGGTTACGCGCTGGCGCAGCTCAAAGGCATCTACATCCTTTCGGAAAACGCCCAGGGGCTGGTGCTGGTGGACATGCACGCCGCTCACGAGCGAATCATGTACGAGCGCCTGAAAGTCGCCATGGCCAGCGAAGGCTTGAGCGGGCAGCCGCTGCTGGTGCCGGAGTCCCTGGCGGTCAGCCAGCGCGAGGCCGATTGCGCCGAAGAGCACGTCGCCTGGTTCCAGCGTCTGGGCTTCGAACTGCAGCGGCTTGGCCCGGAAACACTGGCCATCCGGCAGATTCCGGCCTTGCTCAAGCAGGCTGAAGCCAATCGACTGGTCGGCGACGTGTTGGCCGACCTGATGGAATACGGCACCAGTGACCGGATTCAGGCGCACCTGAACGAATTGCTTGGGACCATGGCCTGCCACGGCGCCATTCGGGCGAACCGGCGTCTGGCCCTGGCGGAAATGAACGGTCTGTTGCGCGATATGGAAAACACCGAGCGCAGCGGTCAATGTAACCATGGCCGACCGACCTGGACCCAGTTGGGCCTGGACGATCTGGACAAACTGTTCTTGCGCGGTCGTTGATGAGCCAGCTCCCACCTGCGATTTTCCTGATGGGCCCGACCGCCGCCGGCAAGACCGACCTGGCCATCGAACTCACCAAAGTCCTGCCTTGCGAACTGATCAGTGTCGATTCGGCACTGGTTTACCGTGGCATGGACATCGGTACTGCGAAGCCGTCGAAAGAACTTCTGGCGCAATATCCCCACCGTTTGATCGATATCCTCGACCCCGCCGAGAGCTACTCCGCCGCGGATTTTCGCCGGGACGCCCTCGAGGCCATGGCCGAGATCACCGCGCGCGGAAAAATTCCGCTGCTGGTCGGCGGCACAATGCTCTACTACAAGGCCTTGCTCGAAGGACTGGCGGACATGCCGGCCGCCGATCCAGACGTTCGCGCGCAGATCGAAGAAGAAGCTGCACGCCTTGGCTGGCAAGCCTTGCACGAACAACTGGCAGTCATTGATCCGGTTTCTGCGGCGCGGATTCATCCGAACGATCCACAGCGACTCAGTCGAGCGCTGGAAGTTTATCGCGTCAGCGGTCGAAGCATGACCGAGCTGCGCTTGCAACAATCTGCGCAAAGTACTGACGCAGCCGCTTCGGGACGGCAACAATTGCCCTATACTGTCGCGAACTTGGCCATTGCTCCGGCAAATCGTCAGGTATTGCACGACCGAATTAAACAAAGATTCACTTTAATGTTGGAACAGGGATTCATAGATGAGGTCGTAACCCTGCGTAAGCGAAGTGACCTGCATGCCGGGTTGCCGTCTATACGTGCGGTAGGTTACCGACAAGTCTGGGACTACCTGGATGGCAAGCTGACGTCAGCCGAGATGCAGGAGCGTGGAATCATCGCCACGCGCCAATTGGCGAAGCGCCAGTTCACCTGGCTGCGCAGTTGGGCTGATTTACATTGGCTGGACAGCCTCGATTGCGACAATCTGCCGCGCGCCTTGAAATACTTGGGGACCATCTCCATATTGAGCTGAGTCCTTGCAATTGCCGTCTATCCTTGGGGGTGTGACGGCCAAATTCATCTGTTTACCTATTTTTTTATATTGAATCCTTAAAGGAGTGCGGCACATGTCAAAAGGGCATTCGCTACAAGACCCTTACTTGAATACTTTACGTAAAGAAAAAGTTGGGGTTTCCATCTACCTGGTCAACGGTATCAAGCTGCAAGGCACGATCGAGTCTTTCGACCAGTTCGTCATCCTGCTGAAAAACACCGTCAGCCAGATGGTCTACAAACATGCTATCTCTACAGTAGTGCCGGTTCGTCCAATTCGTCTGCCTAGCGCAACCGAATCCGAAGCAGGTGATGCTGAGCCAGGTAACGCCTGATAGGAGTCTCCTTTGTTCTTTGAGCGCCACGGTGGTGGTGAGCGAGTCATCCTCGTTCACTTGGATGGACAGGACCCTGAGGCGCGCGAAGACCCGCAGGAGTTTCAGGAGTTGGCTAATTCGGCCGGCGCCGAGACCGTTGCGTTTTTTAACGTGCCGCGTCATCGGCCAACCGCCAAATTCCTGATTGGCAGTGGCAAGGTCGAGGAACTGCGCGACCTGGTCAAAGCCGAAGAGGCCGATCTGGTAATTTTCAATCACGTCCTCACGCCCAGTCAGGAACGCAACCTCGAACGTGTTTTCGAGTGTCGCGTGATCGACCGTACCGGTCTGATTCTCGATATTTTCGCCCAACGCGCCCGTACCCATGAAGGCAAGCTCCAGGTAGAACTGGCCCAGCTTGACCACATGAGCACCCGGCTGGTTCGTGGCTGGACTCACCTTGAACGCCAGGGTGGCGGTATCGGCATGCGTGGCCCGGGTGAAACCCAACTGGAAACCGACCGCCGTTTGCTGCGGGTTCGGCTGCGACAGATCAAGGGCCGGCTGGAGAAAGTGCGCAGCCAGCGCGAACAGTCGCGGCGTGGTCGTTCGCGTGCGGATATCCCTACCGTGTCGCTGGTGGGGTATACCAACGCCGGTAAGTCCACGCTGTTCAATAACGTGACGAAATCCGACGTCTACGCGGCTGACCAATTGTTTGCCACGCTGGACCCTACCTTGCGTCGTCTGGATCTGGACGATCTGGGGCCGATTGTCCTGGCGGACACTGTAGGTTTCATTCGGCACTTGCCCCACAAGCTGGTCGAGGCATTTCGGTCTACCCTCGAGGAGTCGAGCAACTCCGACCTGTTGTTGCACGTGATCGATGCGGCCGAACCCGATCGCATGTTGCAGATCGAGCAGGTGATGGTGGTGCTGGGCGAGATTGGTGCCCAGGACTTGCCGATCCTCGAGGTCTATAACAAACTCGATTTGCTTGAAGGCGTTGAGCCACAAATTCAGCGCGACGAAAACGGCAAGCCCCAGCGGGTCTGGCTGTCGGCGCGTGATGGCACTGGACTGGAATTGCTTGAGCAAGCCATTGCCGAATTACTTGGCAGTGATTTGTTTATCGGTATCCTGCGCTTGCCGCAACGATTCGCTCGACTGCGTGCGCAGTTTTTCGAACTCGGCGCGGTGCAAAAAGAAGAACACGACGAAGAAGGCATCAGTTTGCTGGCCGTTCGTTTGCCCCGGGTCGAGTTGAATCGACTGGTAAGCCGCGAAGGATTGCAGCCGATGGAATTCATCGAGCAACACACTTTGCAATAAAAGCCTGAGAAAGCGGTTGTGCCGTGGTGACAGGCATTCTGTAGCATTGGTCGGCGCGCCGTGGGTGCGTCTTTGCTTTATCAGATGGAGAGCGCTATGGCTTGGAATGAGCCGGGTGGCAACTCGAATAATCAGGATCCTTGGGGTGGCAAGCGTCGCAACAATGGCGACCGCAAGGGACCACCGGATCTCGACGAGGCCTTCCGAAAGCTGCAGGAAAGCCTGAACGGGTTGTTCGGTGGTGGTAAGAAACGTGGTGATGACGGCGGTGGTCCGGGCAAGAGTGGCGGCTTTGGCGGCCTGCTCGGTATCGGCCTGGTCGTGCTGGCGGCCATGTGGCTGTACAGCGCGGTCTATGTCGTGGACGAGCAGGAGCAGGCCGTCGTGCTGCGCTTCGGCAAGTACTACGAAACCGTCGGCCCGGGCCTGAATATCTATTTCCCGCCGATCGACAAGAAGTACATGGAAAACGTCACGCGTGAGCGTGCGTACACCAAGCAGGGTCAAATGCTGACCGAAGACGAAAACATCGTCGAAGTGCCGCTGACCGTGCAGTACAAGATCAGCAACCTGCAGGACTTCGTGCTGAGCGTCGATCAGCCGGAAATCAGTCTGCAGCACGCGACCGACAGCGCCTTGCGCCATGTGGTGGGTTCCACCGCGATGGACCAGGTGCTGACTGAAGGTCGTGAATTGATGGCCAGCGAAATCAAGGAACGTCTGCAACGCTTCATGGACACCTATCGCACCGGTATCACCGTCACCCAGGTCAACGTACAGAGCGCAGCGGCACCGCGCGAAGTCCAGGAAGCCTTCGATGACGTGATCCGCGCCCGTGAAGACGAGCAGCGTTCGCGCAACCAGGCTGAAACCTATGCCAACGGCGTCGTGCCGGAAGCTCGTGGTCAGGCCCAGCGCATTCTCGAAGACGCCAATGGCTACCGTGACGAAACCGTCTCGCGCGCCAAGGGTGAGGCTGACCGCTTCACCAAACTCGTTGCCGAGTACCGCAAGGCTCCTGAAGTGACCCGTCAGCGTCTGTACCTGGACACCATGCAGGAAGTCTTCAGCAAAACCAGCAAGGTGCTGGTGACCGGCAACAAGAATGGCCAGAGCAATCTGCTGTACTTGCCGCTGGACAAAATGGTCGAAAGTGGTCGCAACACCAGCACTCCAGTGACCGGTGCGGCAGCCACCAGCAATGAAGCAAATGCGCGTGCGGCAGCTGATCTGCAGCAACAGCAAGCACGTACCAGGGAGAGTCGCTGATGAGCAATAAATCGCTGATCGCCCTTATTGTCGGCGTCGTCGTGGCGATCGCTGCCTGGAACTGCTTCTACATCGTGGCTCAGACCGAGCGTGCGGTGTTGCTGCAGTTCGGTCGTGTGGTTCAGGCCGATGTACAACCTGGCCTGCATGTGAAAGTGCCCTACGTTAACCAGGTGCGTAAATTTGACGCACGCCTGATGACGCTGGATGCACCGACACAACGCTTCCTGACGCTGGAAAAGAAAGCCGTGATGGTCGATGCCTACGCCAAGTGGCGGGTGAAGGACGCTGAGCGTTTCTACACCGCGACATCCGGTCTCAAGCAAATTGCCGACGAGCGCCTGTCCCGTCGTCTGGAGTCTGGTCTGCGTGACCAGTTCGGTAAGCGCACCTTGCACGAAGTGGTGTCGGGTGAGCGTGATGCGCTGATGGCGGATATCACGGCTTCGCTGAACAAGATGGCTGAAAAAGAGCTGGGCATCGAAGTTGTCGATGTTCGGGTCAAGACCATCGATCTGCCGAAGGAAGTGAACCGTAGCGTGTTCGAGCGTATGAGCACCGAGCGTGAGCGTGAAGCTCGCGAGCACCGCGCCAAGGGTAACGAGCTGGCTGAAGGCATCCGTGCCGACGCCGATCGTCAACGCCGCGTGTTGCTGGCTGAAGCCTATCGTGAATCTGAAGAGATTCGCGGTGACGGTGATGCCCAGGCCGCTTCGATCTATTCCAAGGCCTATGGTCAGGATCAGGAGTTCTACGCGTTCTACCGTAGCCTGCGCGCCTACCGTGAAAGCTTTGCGAATAAATCCGACGTCATGGTCCTCGACCCAAGCAGTGACTTCTTCCACTACCTGGAAAAAGCCAAGCCTTGATACGGCGTTGACCCGAATCATTCCGCCGGGCGGCTAACGCCTCTGGCGGGGTGATCCTTTGGCAAAACGTGTGTATGATGCGGCAGCCGGGAAATTCCCGGCTTTTTTGCGTCTGCACGTTTGATTGCTGTTTTTGGTGCAAACGTACGAGTCTAAAGGCTCGACAGGTTTTTCGAGGAAAGTGGTTGGCGAAGCCGGTTGAAGGCTTTTCGCTCCGTTGTTCATGCGCGGAACAATCATTTTCTGCTTCACTCAAGGCTCGGCCGAGGGCTGGCTGGCCGCCCGGATATAGGGGAATGGCGTAATGGCAACGGTAGACCGCTGGCTGCTGCCAGATGGCATCGAAGAAGTACTGCCACCGGAAGCGGCGCGCATTGAAGTTGCGCGTCGCCAGGTGTTGGATCTGTTCCAGAGCTGGGGTTACGAATTTGTCGTGACTCCCCATATCGAGTACCTGGAATCCCTGCTGACCGGCGCGGGCCAGGACCTGGATCTGCGTACCTTCAAGGTCATCGACCCGCAGTCGGGCCGGCAGATGGGTTTTCGCGCGGACATCACGCCGCAGGTGGCGCGTATCGATGCGCACACCCTGCGTCGCGAAGGCCCGAGTCGTCTGTGCTATGCCGGCAGCGTGCTGCATGCTCAGCCACGCGCCTTGTCGTCCTCGCGCAGCCCGATCCAGCTGGGCGCCGAGTTGTACGGCGATGGCAGCCCCGGCAGCGATGTCGAAGTCATCAGCCTGATGCTGGCGATGCTGCAACTGGCCGATGTGCCGGACGTGCACATGGACCTCGGTCATGTCGGCATCTACCGCGGCCTGGCTCGCGCAGCCGGTTTGTCCGGTGAAGTCGAACAGCAGTTGTTCGATGCATTGCAACGCAAGGCCATCGACGAGGTCATTACCTTGACCGAGGGTTTGCCTGCCGATTTGTCGGGCATGCTGCGGGCGTTGGTCGACCTGTGCGGCGGTCGCGAAGTACTGGCCGCTGCGCGTGAGCGTCTGGCGGGGGCACCGGCCCCGGTTCTGGCGGCGCTGAACGATTTGCTGGCGATTGCCGAGCGTTTGTCCATGCGTTTCCCGGATTTGCCGCTGTACTTCGACCTGGGCGAATTGCGCGGCTATCACTACCACACGGGTGTGGTGTTCGCCGTGTTCGTGCCGGGTGTTGGCCAGTCCATTGCCCAGGGCGGTCGTTACGACGACATCGGCGCCGATTTCGGTCGTGCCCGTCCGGCAACCGGCTTTTCCACCGATTTGAAAACCCTGGTGACCCTGGGGCGTGCTGAAATCGAGCTACCGTCTGGCGGTATCTGGATGCCTGACAGTACGGATGCGGCACTCTGGCAGCAGGTTTGCCAGTTGCGCAGTGAGGGTCAGCGTGTCGTTCAGGCCTTGCCTGGACAACCTTTGGCCGCCGCCCGTGAAGCGGACTGCGACCGGCAATTGATTCAGCAGAACGGGCTTTGGCAAGTATCGCCACTGGCTTCTTGAGTTTTCCTGCCGGCCACCGCCGGCACCAAGTTTGCGCGAATGAGGACAAGTGTTATGGGTAAGAATGTCGTAGTCCTGGGCACCCAATGGGGTGATGAGGGCAAAGGCAAGATCGTTGATCTGCTGACCGAACATGCTGCCGCCGTAGTGCGCTACCAGGGTGGCCACAACGCTGGCCACACCCTGGTGATCGACGGCGAAAAAACCGTCTTGCACCTGATCCCGTCGGGCGTGCTGCGCGAAGGCGTGCAGTGCCTGATCGGCAACGGCGTGGTGGTTGCACCTGACGCCCTGCTGCGGGAAATCAACAAGCTGGAAGAGAAAGGTGTGCCGGTGCGTGAGCGCCTGCGTATCAGCCCGTCCTGCCCGCTGATCCTGTCCTATCACGTCGCGCTGGACCAGGCCCGTGAAAAAGCGCGTGGCGAGCTGAAGATCGGCACCACCGGTCGCGGCATCGGCCCGGCTTACGAAGACAAGGTTGCACGTCGTGGCCTGCGCATCGGTGACCTGTTCCACCGCGAGCGTTTTGCCGCCAAGCTGGGCGAGTTGCTGGACTACCACAACTTCGTACTGGTCAATTACTACAAAGAGCCTGCAATCGACTTCCAGAAGACACTGGACGAGTGCATGGAATACGCCGAGCTGCTCAAGCCGATGATGCTGGACGTCACCGCCGAGCTGCACCAGCTGCGTCGCGCTGGCAAGGACATCATGTTCGAAGGCGCCCAGGGTTCGTTGCTGGACATCGACCACGGTACCTACCCGTACGTCACCAGTTCCAACACCACCGCTGGCGGTATCGCGACCGGTTCGGGTGTTGGTCCGATGTTCCTGGACTACATCCTCGGCATCACCAAGGCCTACACCACGCGCGTCGGTTCGGGTCCGTTCCCGACTGAACTGTTCGACGACGTTGGCGCGTTCCTGGCCAAGCGTGGCCACGAGTTCGGTGCAACCACCGGCCGTGCCCGTCGTTGCGGCTGGTTCGATGCCGTTATCCTGCGTCGCGCCATCGATGTGAACAGCATCTCGGGCCTGTGCCTGACCAAGCTGGACGTACTGGACGGCCTGGAAACCATCAACATCTGTGTTGGCTACAAGAATCAGGACGGCGCAGTGATCGACGCACCGACCGACGCCGACAGCTACATCGGCCTGGAGCCGGTGTACGAAGAAATGCCGGGCTGGAGTGAATCGACCCTGGGTGCCAAGACCCTGGAAGAGCTGCCTCAGGCTGCACGCAACTACATCAAGCGTGTCGAAGAGTTGGTCGGCGCGCCGATTGACATTATTTCGACGGGCCCGGACCGCAACGAAACCATCGTTCTGCGTCATCCGTTTGCTTGATAAGACATTGATGTGAAACACAAAGGGCCCATAATCGGGCCCTTTGTCGTTTTTGCCTGCTGAACGGCATGACCTTTGCTGTGAACATTGAAAAGAGCCTCCTTTCAGGTGTGCTATCAATTTAATGGCGCCAAAGCAGAGGGATTTCTAGTGTCGGCCGTTCTCTCATTGTTACAAAGCCGTTTGTTGAGGCCTGTGTTCGTTACGCTTGGTATCGCTCTATTGGTGCAAGTGGTCGTGGCGGTCGCTCTGACACGGAGCACGGTGACCGCATTGGAAGCCGATTTGGGCATGCGCCTGGGCGCGGACAGTCAAAAACTTTCCGGCGAGCTTGAGCAGGCGGGGCGAGAAGTCACGTCGAGCCTCGATAGCCTCTCCACCAGTACCCGTCAACGCCTCACGGCCGGGTTGTCCTCGCGATTGGAGGAAGAGCAGGCACAGCTGCGCGCAACCCTGGAAAAGGACCTGAAGGATTCCGCCGGCGACATGGCGCAACTCCTGGCATCGGTTGCACCGCGCGCCATGTGGGACAACGACATTCCAACCTTGTCCGAGTTCGCGCGCAGGGCCCAGCGCAATCCCAATGTACTGTTCGTGGTGTATGACGACGCCACGGGTCAGCATCTGACGCGCTACCTCAACCGGGAAAACCCGATCAACAAGGCGCTTCTGGAGAAGGGTCAGGGTGAGCGGGCGCTGGACAAGGTGTTGGATGCGGCGAAGAACGATCCTTCGGTCTTCTACATCGAAGCCTCGATCAACCCCAATGGCGTGGAAATCGGCAAGGTCTTGATGGGCGTATCGACCGCGTCGGTGGAAGCTGATCTGGCGGCCCTGGACAAGCGTTTCTCCGCCTTGATCGCCAGCAGCGATCAATTGGTGGGTGACAGTCTGAAGGGCGCGGCGGCCGATAGTGCGACCGCCATGCGTTCGCGACTGCAGTCGGCTCAGTCCACGGCGGCTGAAATGAAAGCCAATACCACCAGTACCGTGCAGGAAGCCGCGGCCACCCTGCGCTGGCGTATCGGTATCTGTCTGGCGGTCGTGGGCTTTGGTGTCCTGCTGTTGCTGGCGGTGGTGCTTGGGCGTCGAGTGGTCAATCGTTTGAGAATGCTGATTATCGCCATGGATGACCTGGCGGCGGGCGAGGGTGATCTGACCAAGCGCGTGCAAATCAACAGCAAGGACGAGATCGGCGACATGGCGTCGGCGGTCAATCGGTTTGTGGATAAGTTGCAGCCGATCGTGCGTGAAGCCGGCGACGTAGCCCAGCGGACCGGCGTGGAAATCGGCGCCATGACCCTGCGCAATGCCGGAGCCGATGCCGCGGCGGGTATGCAGCGCGATGAAGTGGCCGAGAGTCTGCGTGCTTTGTCGCAAATGGCAGACGAAGCCCAATCTGAAAGCCAGGCCATGCAGGCGGCTTTGAAACAGGTCGTGGATATCCGTCAGGCCACTGACGAAAACACCCGGACTTCCGCAAAAGTCGGCAGTCTGATCGAGGCGTTGGCGGGTCAAGTCGAAACCGGAGCACAGGTGATCGAGCGACTTGCGCAACAAAGCGAGCAGATTGAGGTGGTGCTGACGGTCATTCACGGGATTGCCGAGCAGACCAACCTGCTGGCACTGAATGCGGCCATTGAAGCGGCGCGCGCGGGTGAGACCGGGCGCGGGTTCGCGGTGGTGGCGGACGAAGTGCGGGCACTGGCGAGCAAGACCCAGAGCTCTACCGGCGATATTCAGGCGCACATTGTGGCCTTGCAGCAGGGTGCACGGGAGGCGGTGGCGGCGATTGGCCAGGCTGGGCGCCAAGCGGACGAAGGCTTGTTGGTGCTGCGGGACAGTGCGCGTCTTCAGCAATCAGTGCAGGCCTCGGTGGAGCAAGTGCATGCGGCGATCGGTCTGGCGACCCAGGCCGCTGCGCAACAGGCTCAGGGTGCGCAAGCGGTGCGTGGTCGGGTCGAGACCATTCATGCGCAGGCCGAGAAAGCGGCTCAGGCAGTGGTGGAAACCACGGCCAGTGGCAAGGTGCTGGACGGCTTGGCAGCGCAGTTGAAGGCGAGTCTGGGGCAGTTCAGGGCTTGAATGAGCAAAAGATCGCAGCCTTGGGCGGCTGCGATCTTTTGCTTGATCAGCGGCTCAAATACATCCGGGTTGTTAATAAATAAACGGGTAGCCCCGACACCAATATCAATAACGCCGCATAAGGCGCCGCCGCCGCAAATTCCACGTTCGCGGTATGCGCCCAGACTTCCGTTGCCAGTGTGTTGAGCCCGGTTGGACTCAATAACAACGTCGCCGTCAGCTCCTTCATCGCATCAAGAAATACCAGCGCAAAAGCCGCACCCAGCGCTGGAAAGATGATCGGCAGGGTCACCCGGCAAAACGCACTGAATGACGACGATCCCAGCGTGCGTGCCGCCTCTTCCAGTTGTGGCGCTGCCTTGTTCAGTGCCGTACGAATCGGCGCCTGAGCCAAGGGCAGAAACAGCAGCGCATAAGCGATCAGCAACAGCGCCGAAGTCTGATACAGCATCGGCACATAGTGCAGGGCGAAATACACCAGGGCCAGCGCAATCACCAGGCCAGGCAGTGCATGCAGCAGATAGGGCAGGCGTTCGGCCCAGATAGCCAGTTGGCCTTTATAGCGCACCACCAGCAAGCCCACCGGCACCGCCAGCACCAGGCACAGCGCTGCGCCACCCAGCGACAGTGCCAGGGATGAAAACAATGCCTCGCCAATGGCCGCCGCCGGGAATGCCGCCGAGGAGCCCACGGCCAGCCAGTAGCCAAGCATGCCCAATGGGATGCCGCTGCCAATGATCGCGAGCAACGCGCAGTAAAGTTGTCCGGCCATCGCCCATTGACCGAGACGAACCTGTTCCGCCTGTCGTGCCGCGCCTTGGCCGGTACGCACATGCCGGCCCTTGCCACGCACGCGCAGCTCCAGCCACAGCAGTGCCAGGCACAACGCCAGCAATATCGCCGAGAGCATCGCTGCATTGGCGTTGCTGAACTCCAGCTCAAACTGTTGATAGATCGCGGTGGTGAAGGTTTGCAGGCCAATGATCGACAGTGCGCCAAATTCCACCAGCATGTGCAAGGCGATCAGCAATGAACCGGCCAGCAGCGATGGCCAGAGCAGAGGGAGAGTAATCTTGAGGAACACACCCCAGCGATTCTGCCCCAGGGTGCGGGCGGATTCTTCCAGGCAGGGATCGAGGTTGCGCAGGGTCGCCGCCACGGGCAGAAATATCAGCGGGTATTTGGACAGTGTCATCACCAGGATCGCCCCGCCCAGCCCTTCGAAGTGGGCGCTCAGCGAAACCCAGGTGAAGCTGCTGACAAACGCCGGAACGGCGAATGGCAGACACAGGACCACGCCCCACAGTCGCCGGCCCGTCAGATTGCTGCGTTCAAGCAGCCAGGCCAGCGACAGGCCGATCAGGCCGCTGGCGAGCGTCACGCCGAGCATCAGTGCCAGGGTATTGTGCAGCAAGCCGAACACGTAGGGCCGCCAAAGCAGGTGCACTGCCTCGGCCCATCCCGCTTGCCAGGTCTTGAGCCCGACATAGGCCAGCGGCAGCAGGCTGAGCACAACCAGCACCATGACCGGTAGCAGCAACCAGATTGAAGGCCACTTGCGTCGAGGTCTGTAAGCACTGCGCATGGCGGAAGCGGAAAGCGATGCGCTCATCAGTTCAGGCCAACGTCGCGTTCCAGGTCCAGGGCTTCTTCGGCGTTACCGAGATCGGCCGGAGTGACTTTTGGTGCCTCCAGTTCGCTGAATGGCTTGAGGCCGCGATCGGACTCCATGCCTTTGTGCAGCGGGTATTCGGCGGTGGTCTGGGTGATCACGCGCTGCCCTTCTTCGCTGGCCATGTAGGCGAGCAATTGCTGGGCTTCTTTTGGATGCTTGCTGGATTTCAGTACAGCGGCGCTGGACACCGTGATCAACCCACCGACGTCGCCTCCGGTGAAGTAGTGCAGTTTCGAGTCGAGCTGGCCTTTTTCGCGCTGCAAGGCGAACCAGTAGTAATTGTTGACCAGTACCGTGGCGACTTCGCCGTTTTCTACTGCTTTAAGCGCGACCATGTTGTTGCTGTAAGTCTTGCCGAATGCGCGCAGGCCAGTCAGCCACTCTTCGGCGGCGTCCATGCCGTGAACCTTGATGATCGCAACCGCCTGCTCCTGAAACGCGCCGCTGGAGGGCACGAAGCCGACCTTGCCTTGCCATTTCGGGTCGGAGAAACCCATCACCGACTTGGGCAGGTCTTTTTCATCAATCAGTGTCGGGTTGTAGGCGACGACCCGGACCCGGGCGGTGATGCCGATCCAGGTGCCATTGCCGGCGACGTACTCTTTGGGCAGCACGGCGAGCGTGGCTGGGTCGGTCTGAGCCAGCAGGCCTTGTTCGCCGAGTTTGTTCAGTGGCGGTGATTCTTCGGTGTAGATCACGTCGGCGGGGGAGCGATCACCTTCTTCGACGACCTGGCTGGCCAGCTGGTTGCTGCTGCCTTTGCGCACGTTGACGTGAATGCCGGTCCTGGTTTCGAAGGCTTTGGCGATGGCATCGCCGACTTCCTTGTGTTGCCCGTTATAGAGGGTCAGGGAAACCGGGTCGGCGGCCTGGGTGAGGGGTGTGGCGAGTGCCAGGCCGAGCAGGCTGAGGGTCAGGCTGCGGCGCAGGGTATTTCGAAACATCATTCGCAGGGTTCCTCACTGTCGCATTGCAAAAACTTGCAACAATGATAAACGATATTGTTTCTCAAATGCGCACTGCTGATTCTTGTGGCAGGGCGGGCTTGCTCGCGAAAAACGACAGGACAACGCGGTGCTTCAGTTGCCCCGCGTTTTCGTTAGCGTCCATCGTGAGCGGGCTCGCTCCTACAAGGGGGTGTTGATTTTTTGAAAGCCAGAAACGCAAAAACCCGCTTTCGCGGGTTTCTGTGAAATTCAAGGTCGTAACCTTGAATTTGAATTGGTGCCCAGAAGAAGACTCGAACTTCCACGGCCGTAAGGCCACCAGCACCTGAAGCTGGCGTGTCTACCAATTTCACCATCTGGGCATTCATCTTCAGCGTTGCCGCTGTTGATGTGGCGCACTATACGGAGCGCAATTTGATCTGTAAACCCCTGATTTAAAATAAATAAATCAACGGCCTTAAATGCAAAAACCCGCTTTCGCGGGTTTTTGTGTGAGCCTTGAAATTGATCTAATCTCAAGCTCGAAATTGGTGCCCAGAAGAAGACTCGAACTTCCACGGCCGTAAGGCCACCAGCACCTGAAGCTGGCGTGTCTACCAATTTCACCATCTGGGCAGTATCGGCAACGTTGTCCGTCGTCGATGGCGCGCACTATACGGAGCGTCTTTTTAACTGTAAACCCCCGACATCAAAAAAACCTGAAAAATTTCACCGGCGGTCTTCAAATCAGCTTTGTGACGTCGATAAAGGGCTTTAGAAGGGCTGTCATAGCCTGAAATTTCCCGTTTCATTACGCCTATGCCAAACTAACCCGTATATAGACAAGGTGAAAACTCTCTAATGGCCGATTGGCAGTCCCTCGATCCCGAGGCCGCTCGTGAAGCGGAAAAATATGAAAACCCTATTCCTAGCCGCGAACTGATCCTTCAGCACCTTGCTGATCGAGGTTCGCCTGCTAACCGCGAGCAGTTGGTCGAAGAGTTTGGTCTGACCACAGAGGACCAGATCGAAGCCCTGCGCCGCCGCCTGCGCGCCATGGAGCGCGATGCTCAACTCATCTATACCCGTCGTGGCACTTATGCACCGGTAGACAAGCTCGACCTGATCCTGGGCCGCATCAGCGGTCACCGTGACGGCTTCGGTTTCCTGGTTCCGGACGATGGCAGTGACGACCTGTTCATGAGCCCGGCGCAAATGCGTCTGGTGTTCGATGGCGACCGTGCCCTGGCGCGGGTTTCCGGCCTCGACCGTCGCGGTCGCCGCGAAGGCATGATCGTCGAAGTGGTGTCCCGTGCTCACGAGAGCATCGTCGGGCGCTATTTCGAAGAGGGCGGTATCGGTTTCGTGGTTGCCGACAATCCGAAGATCCAGCAAGAAGTGCTGGTGACGCCGGGTCGCAACGCCAACGCCCAGATCGGTCAGTTCGTCGAAGTGAAGATCACTCACTGGCCGACGCCACGCTTCCAGCCTCAGGGCGATGTGGTTGAAGTCGTGGGTAACTACATGGCGCCGGGCATGGAAATCGACGTCGCCCTGCGCACTTACGACATTCCTCACGTCTGGCCTGAGGCGGTGCTCAAGGAAGCGGCCAAGCTCAAGCCCGAAGTCGAAGAGAAAGACAAAGAGAAGCGCATCGACCTGCGTCATCTGCCGTTCGTCACCATCGACGGCGAAGACGCCCGTGACTTCGATGACGCGGTCTATTGCGAAGCCCGTAAGGGCAAGTTGCGACTGTTCTCGGGTGGCTGGAAGTTGTACGTGGCGATTGCCGACGTATCCAGCTATGTGAAGCTCGGTTCGGCGCTGGACGCTGAAGCCCAGGTGCGCGGCAACTCGGTGTACTTCCCCGAGCGCGTGATCCCGATGCTGCCTGAGCAGCTGTCCAACGGTCTGTGCTCGCTGAACCCGCAGGTCGATCGTCTGGCCATGGTTTGCGAGATGACCATCTCCAAAACCGGCGAAATGACCGACTACTGCTTCTACGAAGCGGTGATCCACTCCCATGCACGCCTGACTTACAACAAAGTCAGCGCCATGCTCGAAACGCCGAAAGCCACCGAAGCGCGCAAGCTGCGTGGCGAGTACACCGACGTCGTGCCGCACCTCAAGCAGCTGTACTCGCTGTACAAGGTTCTGCTGGCGGCCCGTCATGTGCGTGGCGCGATCGATTTTGAAACCCAGGAAACCCGGATCATCTTCGGCTCCGAGCGCAAGATCGCGGAAATTCGCCCGACCGTGCGCAACGATGCCCACAAGCTGATCGAGGAATGCATGCTGGCGGCCAACGTGGCCACTGCCGAATTCCTGAAAAAACACGAAATCCCGGCACTGTATCGCGTCCACGATGGTCCGCCACCGGAGCGCCTGGAAAAACTGCGTGCCTTCCTCGGTGAGCTCGGCCTGTCCCTGCATAAAGGCAAGGACGGCCCGTCGCCGAAGGATTACCAGGCACTGTTGGCCGGTATCAAGGATCGTCCGGATTTCCACCTGATCCAGACCGTCATGCTGCGTTCGTTGAGCCAGGCGGTGTATAGCGCTGATAACCAGGGCCACTTCGGCCTGAATTACGAGGCTTACACCCACTTCACCTCGCCGATCCGCCGCTACCCGGACTTGCTGACTCACCGGGCAATCCGCAGCGTCATCCATTCGAAACAGGACACCCCGCACGTTCGTCGTGCTGGCGCGATGACCATTCCGAAGGCGCGTATCTATCCGTACGACGAAGCGGCCCTGGAGCAACTCGGCGAGCAGTGCTCGATGAGCGAGCGCCGTGCGGACGAAGCGACCCGCGACGTGGTGAACTGGCTCAAGTGCGAGTTCATGAAAGACCGCGTGGGCGAGTCGTTCCCGGGTGTGATCACCGCAGTGACGGGTTTTGGCCTGTTCGTCGAGCTGACCGATATCTACGTCGAAGGCCTGGTGCACGTCACCGCGCTGCCGGGCGATTATTACCACTTCGATCCTGTGCATCACCGCCTGGCCGGTGAGCGTACCGGTCGCAGCTTCCGTCTGGGTGACACTGTTGAAGTGCGGGTCATGCGCGTCGATCTCGATGAACGCAAGATCGACTTCGAAATGGCCGAAAAAACCCTCAGCGCGCCGATCGGTCGTAAAAAACGCGGTACTGAAACTGCGGCGCCAGCGGCATCTGCTGCAAAAACAGCCGCAGAGCCGGTGCCGGAGAAAGCCGGTCGTCGTCCTGCCAGAGAAAAGGCTGTAGAGGCCTATCGCCCAAGCGATGCCGCGGCGAAAAACGCCGAAGTGCGCAAAAGCCGTGAAATGAAGAAGGCCTTGCTGGCCGATGCGAAAAGCGGCGGTAAAGCGGCGTCTGCGGGAAAGACCGGACGGTCGACGCCTGAAAAGGCCGTCGGCGGCAAACCTGCCAAACCGAGCAAACATCGTAAAGGCCCGCCAAAAGCGGGCTCGGCCCCAGCCAAAAGTGGCGGGGCGCGTAAACCTAAGGCCAAGCCATGAGTCAGTTGGAAAAAATCTACGGCGTGCACGCTGTAGAAGCATTGCTGCGTCATCACCCGAAACGCGTCAAGCAGATCTGGCTGGCCGAAGGCCGCAGTGATCCGCGCGTACAGACGTTGATCGAACTGGCCAACGAGAATCGTGTCCAGGTCGGCCAGGCTGAGCGCCGTGAAATGGACGCCTGGGTCGAAGGTGTGCACCAGGGTGTGGTCGCGGATGTGAGCCCGAGCCAGGTCTGGGGCGAAGCGATGCTCGACGAGCTGCTCGACCGTACCGAAGGTGCGCCGTTGCTGTTGGTGCTCGACGGCGTGACCGATCCGCACAACCTGGGTGCCTGCCTGCGTTCCGCCGACGCGGCGGGCGCGCTGGCGGTGATTGTTCCGAAGGACAAGTCGGCGACCCTGACGCCGGTTGTGCGAAAAATCGCCTGCGGTGCTGCGGAAGTGATTCCGCTGGTCGCCGTGACCAACCTGGCGCGCACCCTGGAGAAACTCCAGCAGCGTGGCTTGTGGATTGTCGGTACGGCAGGGGAGGCCGAAGTCAGTCTGTATGACCAGGACCTGACGGGCCCGACCATCCTGATCATGGGCGCCGAAGGCAAGGGCATGCGCCGCCTGACCCGCGAGCATTGCGACTACCTGGTGAATTTGCCGATGGCGGGTAGCGTCAGCAGTCTCAACGTTTCCGTGGCGACGGGCGTCTGTCTGTTCGAGGCGCAGCGTCAGCGCCGCGTCAAGGCTGCGACTGCCGCCAAGAAGGCCTGATCCGGCTGCAATCCCTGTGGGAGCGAGCTTGCTCGCGATAGCGGTGTAACATTCGGCATCAATGTTGAATATTGCGTCCTCATCGCGAGCAAGCTCGCTCCCGCAATGGTTTGTGCCCAGCCAAAGAATGGCGGGCAAACGAACTGTTCAAATAATCACCAATTACCTTGCGCCTCTCTCGCCCCTTCTCTACAATTGCGCCCCTTGCTGCGATGGCAGGCACACATGTGTCTAGCGTCCACAAGTCCATAAGTGTCATTCACTCCTTGTCTGACCGCTTTTGAGCGGCAGGCTACAACCCGTAAGGAGCATTCATGCGTCATTACGAAATCATCTTTTTGGTCCACCCGGATCAAAGCGAGCAAGTCGGCGGCATGGTTGAGCGTTACACCAAGCTGATCGAAGAAGACGGCGGCAAAATCCACCGTCTGGAAGATTGGGGCCGTCGTCAACTGGCCTACGCAATCAACAATGTTCACAAGGCTCACTACGTGATGCTGAACGTTGAGTGCACTGGCAAGGCCCTGGCCGAGCTGGAAGACAACTTCCGCTACAACGATGCAGTGATCCGTAACCTGGTCATCCGTCGCGAAGAAGCCGTTACCGGCCAATCCGAGATGCTCAAGGCTGAAGAAAACCGCAGTGAGCGCCGTGAGCGTCGCGACCGTCCTGAGCACTCCGACGCTGAAGGCGTTGATGGTGATGACAGCGACAACAGCGATAACGCTGACGAGTAATCCACGGACCTTTTGAGGAGCCAATTACATGGCACGTTTCTTCCGTCGTCGTAAATTCTGCCGCTTCACCGCTGAAGACGTGAAAGAGATCGATTACAAAGATCTCAACACTCTGAAAGCTTATGTATCCGAGACCGGCAAAATCGTTCCAAGCCGCATCACCGGTACCAAAGCTCGTTATCAGCGTCAGCTGGCCACCGCTATCAAGCGCGCCCGCTTCCTGGCCCTGCTGGCCTACACCGACAGCCACGGCCGCTGAGACCGGGCAGTCGACACGTAGCAAAGGATTGAATGTATGCGTGCCTTAGCTGAGTTCATCATGCGGGGCCGTATGCAGGCCACTCTGGTAGTGGCCGGATGCGCGGCATTGCCGTTGTTGTATTGGTTGGGTGCTGCCGCCGGATGCCTTGTGCTCCTGCGGCGCGGATTGAGGGACGCCCTGGGCGTTCTTGCTCTGGGGCTGCTGCCGGCGTTGATCTGGTGGCTGAAATTCGACGATCCACGGGCACTTCTGGTGCTGCTGGGGTCTGCGAGCCTTGCGTTGGTTTTGCGCGCAAGCGAGTCCTGGAACCGCGTGCTGCTGGTCAGCATAGCGATGGGAGTGGTGTTTTCAGTGGTGCTGGGGACGGCTTTTGGTCCTCAGATCGAGATGCTGGCGCAGGCTTTGATAAAAGTCATGCCGTCGCTACTCGGTGAGGTCTACCAGAAGATGTCGGTAGACGAGCAAGCGCGTTTCGCGTCCCTGATTGCACCTATCCTGACCGGCCTGATTGCGGCTTTGTTGCAAATCGTCAGTGTGCTGAGCCTGATTGTCGGGCGCTACTGGCAGGCGTTGTTGTACAACCCGGGTGGTTTCGGTCGCGAGTTTCGCGCCATTCGAATCCCGCTGGGTCCCGCGATGTTGCTGCTGGCCGGCATGGTTGTGACACCGAACTTCGGTGTCCAGATGTCCATGCTCGTGCCGTTGTGCAGCGTACCGCTGGTTTTCGCCGGGCTGGCCCTGATTCACGGGCTGGTGGCGCAAAAGCGACTGGCCAGATTCTGGCTGGTGGGGTTGTACGTCACGCTGTTGCTGTTCATGCAGCTGATCTATCCGTTGCTGGTGGTCCTGGCCATCGTCGACAGCCTGATTGATTTTCGCGGTCGTCTGGCGCCGAAAGACGCCGATAACGCGAACGGTGAAGGTTAAAAGTTAAGAGGATTTTCACATGCAACTGATCCTTCTGGAAAAAGTCACCAACCTGGGCAACCTGGGTGACAAAGTGAACGTTAAGGCTGGTTACGGTCGTAACTACCTGCTGCCTTACGGCAAAGCTACCGCTGCGACCCCAGCCAACCTGGCTGCGTTCGAAGAGCGTCGCGCTGAGCTGGAAAAAGCTGCAGCAGACCGTAAAGCATCGGCTGAAAGCCGCGCTGCCCAACTGGCTGAGCTGGAAGTGACTATCACTGCCACCGCTGGTGACGAAGGCAAGCTGTTCGGTTCGATCGGTACTCACGACATCGCTGATGCACTGACCGCCTCTGGCGTTGAAGTTGCAAAAAGCGAAGTTCGTCTGCCGAACGGCACCATCCGCAACGTAGGTGAATTCGACGTAGCCGTGCACCTGCACGCCGAAGTTGAAGCCACCGTACGCGTTGTCGTGGTAGCAGCTTAAGCAGCACTTGTCGGCTGGCACCCTCGGGTGCTTGCCGGTAACATCGGGCACGATCCTGTTTACAGGTCGTGCCCTTTGTCTTTCTGGCAGTTCCGTTTTTTAACCCCAGCTTCTCCAAAAAATACCAAGTGGCCATGAACGAAATTTCCGCTCCCGAGCAATACGATCTGCAAACCGCCGCGCTAAAAGTGCCGCCGCACTCCATCGAAGCCGAACAGGCTGTACTCGGTGGTCTGATGCTGGACAACAACGCCTGGGAACGCGTGCTTGATCAAGTCTCCGACGGTGATTTCTATCGACATGACCACCGCCTGATCTTCCGTGCGATCGCCAAACTGGCCGATCAGAACTCGCCGATCGACGTCGTGACCCTGGCCGAGCAATTGGACAAGGAAGGTCAGACGTCGCAAGTTGGCGGCCTTGGCTACCTCGGCGAACTGGCGAAAAACACGCCGTCCGTCGCCAACATCAAGGCCTATGCGCAGATCGTTCGCCAACGCGCGACGCTGCGCCAACTGATCGGTATCAGTACCGAAATCGCCGACAGCGCCTTCAATCCGGAAGGGCGTACAGCCGAAGAAATCCTCGATGAAGCTGAACGGCAGATCTTCCAGATCGCCGAGGCCCGGCCTAAAACCGGTGGCCCGGTGGGTGTGAATGAACTGCTGACCAAGGCCATCGACCGCATTGACACCCTGTTCAACACCGACAACGCCATCACCGGCCTGTCCACCGGCTACACCGACCTCGACGAGAAAACCAGCGGCCTGCAACCGGCCGACCTGATCATCGTGGCCGGCCGTCCATCCATGGGTAAAACCACCTTTGCGATGAACCTGGTGGAAAACGCCGTGCTGCGCAGCGAGAAAGCGGTTCTGGTTTACTCGCTGGAGATGCCAGGTGAATCGCTGATCATGCGTATGTTGTCGTCCCTGGGGCGCATCGACCAGACCAAGGTCCGTTCCGGCCAGCTGGAAGACGACGATTGGCCGCGCCTGACCTCGGCGGTCAACCTGCTCAACGACCGCAAGCTGTTCATCGACGATACCGCCGGCATCAGCCCGTCGGAAATGCGCGCCCGGACCCGGCGTCTGGTGCGTGAGCACGGTGATGTCGGCCTGATCATGATCGACTACCTGCAACTGATGCAGATCCCCGGTTCCAGCGGCGACAACCGGACCAACGAGATTTCCGAGATCTCCCGGTCCCTGAAGGCGTTGGCCAAGGAATTCAACTGCCCGGTGGTGGCGTTGTCCCAGCTCAACCGTTCCCTGGAACAACGGCCGAACAAGCGCCCGGTGAACTCCGACTTGCGGGAATCCGGAGCGATCGAGCAGGACGCCGACGTCATCATGTTCGTGTATCGCGACGAGGTGTACCACCCGGAAACCGAGCACAAAGGCATCGCCGAAATCATCATCGGCAAGCAGCGGAACGGGCCGATCGGCTTTATCCGCCTGGCGTTCATCGGCAAGTACACCCGGTTCGAGAACCTGGCACCGGGTAGCTATAACTTCGATGATGATGAATAAATCTCTCATCGTCTGAGCTGACGCCTTCGCGAGCAGGCTCGCTCCCACTCTGGAATGCGTTCCTTTGTGGGAGCGAGCCTGCTCGCGAATGGGCGTGGCGCAATTTCCGACCATAGCCGTCGGAATTGGTCAAAATTTGTGCTATATTCCGCGCCCGCGAAATTCAATGAAAGCCAACACCGGTTATCGACATGCAAGCAGCCAAGCCGTTATTTGACTATCCCAAGTACTGGGCCGAATGTTTCGGGCCAGCGCCATTCCTGCCGATGAGCAGGGAGGAGATGGATCAGCTTGGCTGGGATTCCTGCGACATCATCATCGTCACCGGTGATGCCTATGTCGATCACCCGTCGTTCGGCATGGCGATCATCGGCCGGCTGCTGGAGTCCCAGGGCTTCCGCGTCGGGATCATTGCCCAGCCAAACTGGCAGTCCAAAGACGACTTCATGAAGCTCGGCGAGCCGAACCTGTTCTTCGGTGTCGCGGCCGGCAACATGGACTCGATGATCAACCGCTACACCGCCGACAAGAAAATCCGTTCCGATGACGCCTACACGCCGGGTGGCCTGGCGGGCAAGCGACCGGACCGCGCGAGCCTGGTTTACAGCCAGCGCTGCAAGGAAGCCTACAAGCACGTGCCTATCGTGCTCGGCGGCATCGAAGCGTCCCTGCGCCGCATCGCTCACTACGATTACTGGCAAGACCGCGTTCGCAACTCGATCCTGATCGACGCCAGCGCCGACATCCTGCTCTACGGCAACGCCGAACGTGCCATTGTCGAAGTCGCCCAGCGCCTGTCCTACGGTCACAAGATCGAAGACATCACTGACGTGCGCGGCACCGCGTTCATCCGTCGCGACACGCCGAAAGACTGGTACGAAGTCGACTCCACGCGCATTGACCGTCCGGGCAAGGTCGACAAGATCATCAACCCGTACGTCAACACCCAGGACACCTCTGCCTGCGCCATCGAGCAGGAAAAAGGTCCGGTTGAGGATCCGCAGGAAGCCAAGGTCGTGCAGATCCTGGCAAGTCCCAAGATGACCCGCGACAAGACCGTGATCCGTCTGCCGTCGGTGGAAAAGGTCCGTAACGACGCGGTGCTCTACGCTCACGCCAACCGCGTGCTGCACCTGGAAACCAACCCGGGCAACGCCCGTGCCCTGGTCCAGAAGCACGGCGAAGTGGACGTCTGGTTCAACCCGCCACCGATTCCGATGACCACCGAAGAAATGGACTACGTGTTCGGCATGCCTTATCAGCGCATTCCGCACCCGGCCTATGGCAAGGAGAAAATCCCGGCCTACGAGATGATCCGCTTCTCGGTGAACATCATGCGTGGCTGCTTCGGCGGCTGCACCTTCTGCTCGATCACCGAGCATGAAGGCCGGATCATCCAGAACCGTTCCGAAGAGTCGATCATTCGCGAAATCGAAGAAATTCGTGACAAGGTTCCAGGTTTTACCGGCGTCATCTCCGACCTTGGCGGCCCGACCGCGAACATGTACCGCATCGCCTGCAAGACCCCGGAAATTGAATCCGCGTGCCGCAAGCCGTCGTGCGTGTTCCCGGGTATCTGCCCGAACCTGAACACCGATCACTCGTCGCTGATTCAGCTGTATCGCAGTGCCCGTGCCTTGCCGGGTGTGAAGAAGATCCTGATCGCTTCCGGCCTGCGTTACGACCTCGCGGTCGAGTCGCCGGAATACGTCAAAGAGCTGGTGACCCACCACGTCGGCGGTTACCTGAAGATCGCCCCGGAACACACCGAGGAAGGTCCGCTCAACCAGATGATGAAACCGGGCATCGGCAGCTATGACAAGTTCAAGCGCATGTTCGAGAAGTACTCCAAGGAAGCCGGCAAAGAGCAGTACCTGATTCCTTACTTCATCGCTGCCCACCCAGGCACCACCGACGAAGACATGATGAACCTGGCCCTGTGGCTCAAGGGCAATGGTTTCCGTGCCGACCAGGTGCAGGCGTTCTACCCGTCGCCGATGGCCACGGCCACCGCGATGTACCACTCGGGCAAGAACCCGCTGCGCAAGGTCACCTACAAGTCTGACGCGGTGACCATCGTCAAGAGCGAAGAGCAGCGCCGTCTGCACAAGGCGTTCTTGCGTTATCACGACCCGAAAGGCTGGCCGATGCTGCGTGAAGCGTTGATCCGCATGGGCCGCAGCGACCTGATCGGGCCGGGCAAGAACCAGTTGATCCCGTTGCACCAGCCGTCCACCGACAGCTACCAGAGTGCCCGTCGCAAGAACTCGACGCCGGCCGGCAGCCATAAAGTGGCCAAGGAAACGACCAAGATCCTGACCCAGCACACCGGCCTGCCGCCACGCGCCAGCGACGGTGGCAACCCGTGGGACAAGCGTGAACAAGCCAAGGCTGCGGCATTCGCCCGTAACCAGCAGGCGGCCAAGGAGCGCAAGGATGCGGCCAAAGGCAAAGGGCCGAAACCGGCTCGCAAACCGGTCGTACCGCGCTAAACCGCGCTTGGGCTGAACAAAACGCCAACCTTCGGGTTGGCGTTTTGCATTTCCGGGCCGCGTAACGCCACAAATATGTGCAGCGTCGCCAAACCAATTTCCCGCCTCGCCCGATTTTGGTGCTGTACTGCCTCCAGTAACCGGAGAAAGCGCCAGCACGGCTGGGTGGCATAAGTCTTGCGCGCTTTCACATACGCTTAGGGCTCGCAGGAGGCACGCCGTGTCGATTCATGTCGCATTGCATCACGTTACGCATTACCGCTACGACCGAGCCGTTGAGCTCGGTCCGCAGATCGTTCGCCTGCGCCCGGCCGCCCACAGTCGCACGCGGATTCTGTCCTATGCGCTGAAGGTTTCGCCCGAGCAACACTTCATCAACTGGCAGCAGGACCCCCAGGGCAATTACCTGGCGCGGTTGGTGTTCCCGGAAAAAACCGATGAGCTGCGGATCGAAGTCGACCTGGTGGCAGAAATGGCGGTGTTCAATCCGTTCGATTTCTTCCTTGAGCCCTACGCGGAAAAAATTCCGTTCGCCTATGCCGCCGACGAGCGCAAGGAGCTGGCGCCCTACCTGGAAACCTTGCCGCTGACGCCGAAGTTCAAGGCGTACCTGGAGGGTATCGACCGCACACCGTTACCCGCTGTGGATTTCCTCGTCGCGCTCAATCAGCGACTGAGTGAAGACATCGGCTACCTGATCCGCATGGAACCGGGCGTGCAAACGCCCGAGCACACCCTTGAGCACGCTTCCGGGTCTTGCCGCGATTCCGCGTGGTTGCTGGTGCAACTGCTGCGCAACCTCGGACTGGCCGCGCGTTTTGTCTCCGGCTACCTGATCCAGCTGACGGCCGACGTCAAAAGCCTGGACGGACCCTCGGGCACGGATGTGGATTTCACTGACCTGCACGCCTGGTGCGAGGTGTACTTGCCCGGCGCCGGCTGGATCGGCCTGGATGCGACCTCCGGGCTGTTTGCCGGTGAAGGCCATATTCCGTTGGCTTGTAGTCCCGATCCGTCCTCAGCGGCACCGATCAGTGGCCTGGTGGAGCCGTGCGAGTGCCAATTCAGCCACGAAATGTCCGTGGAGCGGATTTGGGAAGCGCCTCGGGTCACAAAGCCCTACACCGAAGAGCAGTGGCTGGCGATTCAGAGCCTGGGCCGGCAGATCGATGCCGACTTGCTGGAAGGCGATGTCCGCCTGACCATGGGCGGAGAACCGACGTTCGTCTCCATCGATGACCCGGACGGTGCCGAGTGGAACACCGCGGCGCTGGGGCCGGACAAACGTCGCCTGTCTGCCGAACTGTTCCAGCGCATGCGTCAGCATTACGCGCCCAAAGGCCTGGTGCATTTCGGCCAGGGCAAGTGGTACCCCGGTGAGCAACTGCCGCGCTGGTCGCTCAACTGCTACTGGCGCCGCGACGGGGTGCCGATCTGGCACAACAGCGCGCTGATCGCCGACGAGCAGCAAGACTATGGCGCCGATGGCGAACTGGCCGGACGATTCCTGGCGAGTGTCGCTGAACGCCTGAAAATTCCGACACGTTTTGTGTTTCCCGCCTACGAAGACAATTTCTATTACCTCTGGCGCGAAGGCACCTTGCCGCAGAACGTCAGCGCCGAAGATTCACGTCTGGAGGAACCGCTGGAGCGTGCGCGACTGCGTAAAGTCTTCAGCCAGGGCCTGGACAAGGTGATTGGCCAGGTCTTGCCGCTGGCGCGGACCGCCAAGGGCGACCAGTGGCAGAGCGGGCGCTGGTACCTGCGCGACGAGCACTGTCGCCTGGTGCCGGGGGATTCACCGCTGGGCTATCGCCTGCCCCTCGGCTCGCAACCCTGGGTGAAAGCGGCGGAGTATCCGTTCATTCATCCGCAGGACCCGAACCAGGATTTCCCGGATTTGCCCGACACTGCTCAATTGCAAAGCCAGGGCGCTGCCGTTGTGGTTGATCGTGCACCGAAAATCGATGAATCCGCCGACTGGCTGACCCGCACCGCGTTCTGCGCCGAGGCGCGGGAAGGTCGCTTGTACCTGTTCATGCCGCCGCTGGAGCGGGTTGAGGACTACCTCGAACTGGTCGCCGCGATTGAAGCCACCGCTGAGGAGCTGCATTGCCCGGTATTGCTGGAAGGCTATGAACCGCCGAGCGATCCGCGTTTGAGCAACTTCCGCATCACGCCGGACCCGGGGGTGATCGAGGTCAACGTGCAGCCGTCCGCCACCTGGGATGAATTGGTCGAGCGCACTGAATTTCTTTACGAGCAGGCACGGCAAACCCGACTTACCACCGAGAAATTTCTGATCGATGGCCGGCATACCGGCACCGGTGGCGGTAACCATTTCGTACTGGGTGGCGCGACACCGGCCGACTCACCGTTCCTGCGGCGTCCGGATATGCTGCGCAGCCTGATCAGCTACTGGCATAACCACCCGTCCTTGTCCTACCTGTTTTCCGGGCTGTTCATCGGCCCGACATCGCAGGCGCCACGGGTCGATGAAGCGCGCAACGATGCCCTGTATGAGTTGGAAATCGCCTTTGCCCAGATGCCGCAACCCGGCGAGGAATGCGCGCCGTGGCTGGTCGACCGGTTGCTGCGCAATCTGTTGATCGACGTGACGGGCAACACTCACCGCGCCGAGTTCTGCATCGACAAGCTTTACTCGCCGGACGGCGCTACGGGGCGCTTGGGCTTGCTCGAGTTGCGTGCCTTTGAAATGCCGCCGCATGCACGCATGAGCCTGGCTCAACAGCTGCTGCTGCGGGCGCTGGTCGCACGTTTCTGGCGCGAACCCTATGCGCCGCCGAAACTGGCGCGCTGGGGCACGGAGCTGCACGACCGGTTCCTGTTGCCGCACTTTATCGAGCAGGATTTCGCCGATGTCATCGTCGACCTCAACGCCGCCGGTTATCCGGTGCGGGCCGAGTGGTTCGCGGCGCATCTGGAGTTTCGCTTTCCCAAGGTCGGCGATTACGCCGTCAGTGGCATTGCGCTGGAACTGCGCCAGGCACTTGAGCCGTGGCATGTACTGGGCGAGGAGGGCGCGGTCGGTGGCACGGTGCGCTACGTGGATTCGTCCCTGGAGCGTCTGCAGGTCAAACTCAACGGCTTGCCGCCACAGCGTTATTTACTGACCTGCAACGGCATTCCGGTGCCGCTGCAGCCCACCGGGCGCGTCGGTGAGTTTGTCGCCGGGGTGCGTTTCCGCGCATGGCAACCGGCCAATTGCCTGCAACCGACCATTCCCGTGCATGCGCCGCTGGTGTTCGACCTGCTCGACACCTGGATGGGGCGTTCGCTGGGCGGTTGCCAGTATCACGTGGCCCATCCGGGCGGGCGCAACTACGACAGCTTGCCGGTCAATGCCAACGAGGCCGAGAGCCGCCGGATGGCGCGCTTCTTCCGGATCGGACACACCCCCGGGAAACTTCCTGTACCGATTCTGGAAATTAACGACGAACTGCCGATGACGCTTGATTTACGACGTTTCTAAACCGTACGCGACGCCCGGATGTTTCGTCTATCCGGGCGTCATGAGCCTGCGTTAGTCTGACCTTTCCCTGCTGTCTGCCGAGCTTTCCAATGCCTGACCTGCTTGACCGCTACCCGCTGACGGCGGGCACTTATCATGAACTGCTCGACGACAGCGGCGCCGTGCGTGCGCACTGGCGACGGTTGTTCGACCAATTGCAGCGCAGCACGCCTGCGCAACTGGTGCAGCGCCAGGCACTGCTGGCCCGGCAGATTCATGAAAACGGTGTCACCTATAACGTATACGCCGACCCCAAGGGCGCCGATCGTCCCTGGGAGCTGGACCTGCTGCCCCATGTGATTGCCGCCGATGAATGGGAGCAGCTGTCGGCCGGCATCGCCCAGCGCGCCCGATTGCTCAATGCCGTGCTGGCCGACCTGTACGGCCCGCAACGCCTGATCGCCGAAGGCTTGTTGCCGGCAGAGCTGGTGTTCGGCCACAACAACTTCCTCTGGCCTTGTCAGGGCATCAGTCCACCGGAAGGGGCCTTTCTACATCTATATGCCGTGGACCTGGCACGCACCCCCGATGGTCGCTGGTGGGTGACGGCGGATCGTACGCAAGCACCGTCCGGGGCCGGTTATGCGCTGGAAAACCGCATGATCGTGTCCCGCGCCTTTCCCGAGTTGTACCGCGATTTGAAGGTGCAGCATCTGGCCGGATTCTTCCGCACGCTCCAGGAAACCCTGGCGCGCCAGGCGCCAAGCGATGAAGAGGTGCCGCTGGTGGTGCTGCTGACGCCGGGGCGATTCAACGAAAGCTATTTCGAACACCTGTACCTGGCGCGTCAGCTCGGTTACCCGCTGGTGGAGGGTGGCGACCTGACCGTGCGCGACGCCACGGTCTACCTGAAAACCCTCAGTGGCCTGCGCCGGGTCCACGCGATCATGCGCCGGCTCGACGACGACTTCTGCGACCCGCTGGAGCTGCGTACCGATTCGGCTCTGGGTGTGCCGGGCTTGCTCGAGGCCGTGCGCCAGGGGCGGGTGTTGGTGGCCAACGCCCTCGGCAGCGGCGTACTCGAATCGCCGGGACTGTTGGGCTTCCTGCCGAAGATCAATCAGTTCCTGTTTGGTGAAGAGCTGATGTTGCCGTCCATCGCCACGTGGTGGTGCGGCGAAGCGCCTGTGCTGGCCCAGGCCCTGGAGAAATTGCCGGAATTGCTGATCAAACCGGCATTCCCGTCCCAGAGCTTTGCACCGGTATTTGGCCGTGATCTGAGCGAAAAACAGCGGCAATCGCTCGCTGAGCGCATGCAGGCGCGTCCTTACGCTTATGTTGCGCAAGAACTGGCTCAACTCTCCCAGGCGCCGATCTGGCAGGCCGAGGACGGTCAACTGCAACCCCGGGCCATCGGCATGCGTGTGTACGCCGTGGCCAGTCGCGACGGTTACCGGGTCCTGCCCGGTGGTTTGACCCGCGTCGCCGCCGAGGCGGACGCTGAAGTGGTGTCGATGCAGCGCGGCGGGGCGAGCAAGGACACTTGGGTCCTGGGCGACCGGCCGCCGAGCGGCGAGCAATGGAAAGCCCAACGCAACATCGGCGTGCATGATCTGGTGCGCCGCGACCCGTATCTGCCGTCACGGGTCGTGGAAAACCTGTTTTGGTTCGGCCGCTACTGCGAGCGCTGCGATGACAGTGCGCGGTTGTTGCGGATCATGCTGGCGCGTTATGTCGACGGCGATGACCCGCAGGCGCTGGACGCGGCGGTCGATCTCGGTGAGCGGCTGATGCTGCTGCCCGAAGAAGGCGAACTGCCAGAGCGCTTGCTGGCCGCGATACTGGGCGATGACTGGCCCTTCAGCCTGCGTTCCAACCTGCAACGTTTGCAATGGGCGGCCTCGCAGGTGCGCGGCAAGCTCTCGCGGGAAAACTGGCAGGCGCTGGTGGAATTGCAGCGCGAAGCCATGGAGCTGGAAACCGAAGAGCCGGACTTTGGCGAGTTGCTGGATTTCCTCAACCGACTGGTGATGTCCCTGGCGGCGTTGTCGGGGTTTGCACTGGACGACATGACCCGCGACGAAGGCTGGCGCTTTTTGATGATCGGCCGGCGGATCGAGCGTCTGCAATTTCTCAGTGGCAGCCTGGCGGCGTTCCTGCGTGGCGCCGGGGCCTTCGATCAGGCGGGGCTGGAATGGCTGCTGGAACTGGGCAACAGCAGCATTACCTACCGTTCGCGTTACCTGGCGGTGGCGCAATTGATCCCGGTGCTCGACCTGCTGCTGCTCGACGAACAGAACCCTCATGCCGTGCTGTTCCAGCTGAAACTGGTGACCCGCACACTCAAACGCCTGAACGACGACTTTGGCGTGCCCCGTGAAGCCGGCCTGCCGCAGTTGGTGGAGCGTCTGGCGCGCTTCGATCTGGGCTGCCTGGAAAACCCGTTGTTTGGTGCCGCCAGCGTGCGTGCCGCCGTCGAGGGGCTGGCCGATCTGCTGCAAGAAATCGCCGATGCCAGCGGACAAGTCTCGGATCGCCTGGCCTTGCGCCATTTCGCCCATGTCGATGATGTCAGCCAACGCACGGTGTCCGTCTGATGAGTGCTCACTACCAGATTTTCCACGACACCCATTATCACTACGACAGCCCGGTGTCCCTGGCCCAGCAACTGGCGCACCTGTGGCCGCGTCCCTGTGCCTGGCAGCGCTGTACCGCGCAGCAATTGCAGATCAGCCCGGAACCGACCTCGCGCCGTGATGAGCTGGATGTGTTCGGCAATCCGTTGACCCGGCTGGCGTTCGAACGTCCCCATGATGAATTGCTGGTCAATGCGAGCCTCACGATCGAAGTGCTGCCCCGGCCGGTGCTGGACTTCAATCAGTCTCCGGCCTGGGAAGACACCCGCAATGCACTGACCTACAGCAGCCAGCCACTGTCCCCGCAAATCCTGGACGCCTGCCGCTACCGGTTCGAATCACCCTACGTGCACCTCAAGCGTAACTTCGTCGAGTTCTCGGAAAGTTGCTTTCCGCCAGGGCGGCCATTGCTGCTGGGGGTTCAGGCCCTGATGGAGAAAATCTTCAGCGAATTCACCTTCGATGCCGAAGCGACGCAGGTGGCGACGCCCCTGGTGGAAGTGCTGGAGCGTCGGCGTGGCGTCTGTCAGGACTTCGCCCACCTGATGCTCGCGTGCGTGCGCTCCCGTGGATTGGCTGCGCGGTACATCAGTGGCTACCTGCTGACCCAGCCGCCACCGGGCCAGCCACGACTGATCGGCGCCGATGCATCCCATGCCTGGGTTTCGGTGTTTTGTCCGGTGCTGGGTTGGGTAGATTTCGACCCGACCAACAACGTGCAACCGGCGCTGGAGCACATCACGCTGGCCTGGGGCCGGGATTTTTCCGATGTCTCGCCGTTGCGCGGGGTGATTCTGGGCGGAGGAAACCACGACCCGGAAGTCCGCGTCACCGTTATGCCATTGGAATAATGAAGATCAACTGTAGGAGCGAGCCTGCTCGCGATGGACTTGAGAACGCAGCGGGGTATCAGATACACAGCGTTATCGTTGAAGACCATCGCGAGCAGGCTCGCTCCTACAGGGATTTCGGGGCCTGACTGGATCATCCGGCCCGGAGGGACTCAGGCGTCCGGCGCCTGATCTTTCGGTGCATCAACATCATCTTCTGCAGCGACTTCACCGTCCGGGTTCAGTGCCGCGTCTTCAGCCATCGCTTTCTTGCGCTGAAGCTTTTCCTCTTTCTTCTGTTCCTTGGCCAGGTCACGCTGACGTTTGGCGAAGGAGTAGTTGGGTTTAGCCATGGGCGATCCTCTGGGGTCGAAGGTGAGGTTGAGCGGCGCGTATTCTGCCCTGTATCGGTGCCAAGTCGTTAGTCGGGTTTTTGCTCGACCCACTTGGGCAGTACGGTGGGTTGCCACTGATCGAGGGCGTCGAGCAGAAATTTTGGCGATTCGCTCACCTGCAGCATGTCACGGTGCGCTGCGCGAACGAAGCCTTCGCCGACGATATGATCGAGAAAACCGGTGAGTTTGCTGTAGAAACCGTTCACTTCCAGCAAGCCCAGCGGTTTGCCGTGGTAGCCGAGTTGGCCCCAGGTCCAGACCTCGAACAGCTCTTCCAGCGTGCCCAGGCCGCCAGGCAGGGCGATGAAGGCATCGCTGAGTTCGGCCATCCGCGCCTTGCGCGCATGCATGCCGTCCACCACTTCCAGGCGAGTCAGCCCTTTGTGGCCGATTTCCTTGTCCATGAGGCTCTGCGGGATGATGCCCACGACTTCGCCACCGGCCGCCAGCGCGGCATCGGCCACGATACCCATCAGTCCGACAGCGCCGCCGCCATAAACCAGTGTCAGCTTTCGCTCGGCCAATGCCCGGCCGAGGGCCTCGGCCGCTTCCCGATACGCGGGATTGGTCCCGGTGCTGGCACCACAAAATACACAAACGGATACTAAAGACATGCCTTACTCCATGGTCGATCAGGGCCACAGAGTAAAGGCAGGCGCGCGACGCTCCAAGGGCTAGACTTCGCGCTTGGGTGTTTCGTAAGTGCCGCTGGCGCCATAGGCGTAGGCGGCAAGCAAGCTGCACAACAGGCTATTGAGGGACATGGCAGACGCTCCAGTTGGGGGTGATGGCCTGATCATAGGCCCGGTCCAGAGGTCTGGCTGGTAGATTGTTTCGATGGGTGTCATAGCCCGAAAGTTGTATACAATTTTTGATTCAGGTCATAGGAACTTGCGAAGTTTTCAGGCAGTCTTCTGTCCACTCGCATTTCTGTTAACCCTGCCTTGGAGATTCACCATGTTTGCCAAACTCGCTGCGGTATCCCTGTTGACACTGGCCAGCAGCCAACTGATGGCTGCAGAGTGCAAAACGACTATCGACTCCACTGATCAGATGTCCTTCAACACCAAGGCCATTGAAATCGACAAGAGCTGCAAGACCTTCACCGTGGAACTGACCCACTCCGGTAGCCTGCCGAAAACCGTCATGGGCCATAACTGGGTGCTGAGCAAAGAAGCCGACATGCAGCTGATCGCCACCGACGGTCTGGGTGCCGGTATCGAAAAGAACTACTTGAAAGAAGGTGATGCGCGCATCATCGCGCACACCAAGGTGATCGGCGCCAAGGAAACCGACTCGGTGACCTTCGACGTGTCGAAGCTCGACGCCGCTGAAAAATATGGCTTCTTCTGCTCGTTTCCTGGCCACATTTCGATGATGAAAGGCACCGTGACGCTGAAGTAAGCCGAAGCACCGCGTTAACGTTCGTCGCGGGCAAGCTACGCTCCCACAGGTCCGGCGACGCCAATGTGGTAGCGAGCCTGCTCGCGAAGGGGTCATCAGCATCAGTGAATGCAATGGCCAAAGAAAAGCCCGCTGAAGATCAACCCTTCAGCGGGCTTTTTCATTCATTCAAGAATCAAGGCGCAAACGGCATCACCCGCTTGTGGTGCGTCTTGTTGTAAGTGCCGACGATGATGTTGAACGCTTCCTCGCGCACCGGCTCGCCATGCAGAAAGGCGTCGATCTCGGCGTAGGTCACGCCGTGGGACGCTTCGTCCGGTTTGCCAGGGGACAGGTCCTCGAGGTCGGCGGTCGGTACTTTCTCCACCAGCGACTCTGGCGCACCGAAGCTGCGGGCGATGGCCCGGACCTGGTTTTTCACCAGGCCGCTGAGCGGTGCCAGATCGCAAGCGCCATCGCCGAACTTGGTGAAGAAGCCCATCACTGCCTCTGCCGCGTGATCGGTACCGATCACCAGGCCGTGGGCGGCACCGGCGATGGTGTACTGGGCGACCATGCGCATCCGCGCCTTGGTGTTGCCGAGTACGAAGTCCACCGAGACCGCATGCTTGCCTTCAAAGGCCGCGACTTCATTGGCCAGTGACTTGACCGCCGGACCGATGTTCACGGTGTGGCGCTCGTCCGGATCGATGAAATCCACGGAGGCCTGGGCATCGTGTTCATCGAACTGGGTTTCGTACGGCAGACGCACGGCGACGAACTTGTATTGATCGTCTCCCGTGCGCTGGCGCAGTTCACGCATGGCACGCTGGGCCAGCAGGCCCGCGGTCAGGGAGTCGACACCGCCACTGATGCCCAGTACCAGGGTCTTGAGCCCGGAATTGACCAGGCAGTCCTGGATAAAGGTAATCCGCCGGGCGACTTCAGCCTTGAGGGCGGCCTCGTCGGCAAACGGTGGTTGGACCTTGAGCTGTTCAGCAATCTCACGCTGTACGGCTTGCATGAATTCACTCCTTGCTAGATACGCCGGGAAGGGCAGGAACTTGGAAAACGTGTCGCAAATAGGCGACGAAATTCGGGTCTTTGCAGTGAGTCTTGCCTGGCTCGTCGGAGATCTTTGCCACCGGCTGGCCATTGCAGGCCGTCATTTTAAGCACGATGCTCATCGGTTCGACACCCGGAATGTCACACGTCAGGTTGGTGCCAATGCCAAAGCTGACGTTGATCCGCCCACGCAGCGCGCGGAATATTTCCAGGGCCTTGGGCAGTGTCAGGCTGTCGGAGAACGTCAACGTCTTGCTCATCGGGTCGATGCCGAGCTTGTGATAGTGGGCGATGGCTTTTTCCGCCCAAACCACCGGATCGCCCGAGTCATGGCGCAAACCGTCGAAAAGCTTGGCAAAAAACAAGTCGAAATCACCGAGGAAGGCATCCATGGTGATGCAGTCGGTCAGGGCGATGCCCAGAAGGCCACGGTATTCACGGACCCAGCAATCGAGCGCGGCAATCTGGCTGTCAACCAGTCGCGGGCCGAGCTGCTGGTGGGCCATGATCCATTCGTGGGCCATGGTGCCCAGCGGTTTCATGTCCAGTTCCCGGGACAGGTGCACGTTGCTGGTGCCGACAAAACGTCCCGGGAAGTCATGCTTGAGCACGTTCACCACTTCTTCCTGCACGCGGTACGAGAAGCGACGGCGGGTGCCGAAGTCGGCGACCTGCAATTCGGACAACTCGTCGCTGCTGGCGTTGGCGGTCAGCCAGTCGAACTTGCGATAAAGCTGCTCGCGCGCCTGTTCCAGAACGACTTCCCGATAGCGGTAGCGGTTGCGCACTTCGCTGACGATCGCCAGCATCGGCACTTCGAACAGAATCACGTGCAGCCAGGGACCGCGCAGGCGGATGAACAGTTCTCCGTTTTCGATACCGGTATGGACGTAGCGCAGGTTGAAGCGAAACAACCCGAGAAAGCGCAGGAAATCCGGCTTCATGAAGCTGATGCGCTCCAGGAAGCTCAACTGGTCGGCACTCAGGCTCAACTCGGCCAGGCGCTCGAGCTGGTAACGGATTTCCGCCAGATAAGGGCGCAAATCCTCACTGTTGCGGCAACGAAACTCCCATTCGACTTCCACGTTCGGGTAGTTGTGCAGCACCGCCTGCATCATCGTCAGTTTGTAGAAGTCGGTGTCGAGCAGGTTCTGCACGATGCGATCGGCAAACACACTCTCGCTCATAACGGGAATCTCCAGCGTTGCAGCGGTATTGATCAATGGCGCTAGTGGCGCATATCAGAGGGCTGGATTGCCAGCGATTTCTTGGATCACAACAGATCCCCTGTGGGAGCAAGTTCGCTCCCGCAGGGGATGGCCAAGGCCTAACGTTGTGGAGGCTCCGGGCTATCAACCTGCTCCAGCATCCACTTCACGAAATCCCGCACCTTCGGCACTTCCGCCGAATGCTCCGGGTACGCCAGGTAATACGCATCCGTGCTGGGCATTGCATGCTTCCAGGGAATGACCAGTTTGCCGTCCGCCAACTCTTCTTCCACCAGAAACCGTGGCAGCAGCGCCACGCCACAGCCGACTTGCGCCGCGCGGATGCACATGTAGAAGGTTTCGAAACGCGGGCCGTGGTAGCTGTGTTCGGTGTGGTAGCCCTGACTGTCGAACCAGTCATGCCAGGCCTGGGGGCGCGAGGCGTTTTGCAGCAGGACCAGATCGGTGAGTTGCGTTGGATCGGTGAACGGCTCGGCCGGCAGGCTGCCGGGGGCGCAGACGGGCACCAGCTCCTCGCCGAACAGCTTCAGGCATTCGGTGCCGGGCCGTGAGCCCTGGCCAAAGTAGAACGCCAGGTCGCTGCGCCCTTGCAGCAGGTCGTCGGCTTCCTGTTCGCTGCACAAGTCCAGGTGAATCGATGGATGACGCAGGCGCCAGCCTTTGAGGCGTGGCACCAGCCAGCGCGCGCCGAAAGTCGGTGGCGTGGAAACGCGCAGGACTTCGGTTTCACCGCCATAGGAGCGCAGGTAATGGGTCGACATCTCGACTTGCGTGAGGATTTTTCTGACCTCGACCAGGTACAAGTCGCCCGCTGGCGTCATTTGCAGGCGTCGGCGCACCCGGCGAAACAGCAAGTGTTGCAACAGCTCTTCGAGTTGCGCGACCTGTTTACTCACCGCACTCTGGGTCAGATTCAACTCTTCGGCGGCCCGGGTGAAGCTCAGATGCCGGGTCACGGCTTCGAAACACTGCAGCGCAGCGATCGATGGCAAATAGCGTTTGTTCAGCATGGGCGATCCTTTGTACTTGTCTCTTTATTGCCAGCAATGCACAGCATGAATAAACGGAATGATATCTCTCTTAAAGGTCGTTTGTTGAGTAACCTCGGGGGAGCTAAAACTACAGGCCTGATCAGCCGTGATTTTCCGGCTGCGCCCGTTCCGTTTTTTGCTTGAGGAGTCACCCATGGTTGCCGCATTGCTTGATCGTCTTGGTGTAAACCCGGCCCTGTACCAGAACGGCAAAGTGCCGGTGCATTCGCCTATCGATGGCAGCCGCATCGCCGCCGTGAACTGGGAAGGTGCCGCCGAAGTTGAGCAGCACATCAGTCGCGCAGATCATGCGTTCGAGCTGTGGCGCAAGGTTCCGGCGCCGCGCCGTGGCGAACTGGTGCGTCAACTGGGCGACATCCTGCGTGAATACAAGGCCGATCTCGGTGAGCTGGTGTCCTGGGAAGCCGGCAAGATCACCCAGGAAGGCCTGGGTGAAGTTCAGGAAATGATCGACATCTGCGACTTCGCCGTCGGCCTGTCCCGTCAGTTGTATGGTCTGACCATCGCTTCCGAGCGTCCTGGCCACCACATGCGCGAAACCTGGCACCCGCTGGGCGTCGTCGGCGTGATCAGTGCGTTCAACTTCCCGGTCGCGGTCTGGGCCTGGAACGCCACGCTGGCGCTGGTCTGTGGCAACCCGGTGATCTGGAAACCGTCGGAAAAGACGCCGCTGACCGCCCTGGCCTGCCAGGCACTGTTCGACCGCGTGCTGAAGAACTTCAGCGATGCGCCACCGCACCTGAGCCAGGTCATCATCGGTGGCCGCGATGCCGGCGAAGCCCTGGTCGACGACCCGCGTGTCGCGCTGGTCAGCGCCACCGGCAGCACCCGCATGGGCCGTGAAGTGGCGCCGAAAATCGCCGCGCGCTTCGCCCGCAGCATTCTGGAACTGGGCGGCAACAACGCCATGATCCTCGGCCCAAGCGCCGACCTGGACATGGCCGTTCGCGCCATCCTGTTCAGCGCCGTCGGCACTGCCGGTCAGCGTTGCACCACGTTGCGTCGTCTGATTGCCCACGAATCGGTCAAGGAAGAGATCGTCACCCGCCTGAAAGCCGCTTACTCCAAAGTGCGTATCGGCCATCCACTGGAAGGCAACCTGGTCGGCCCGCTGATCGACAAGCAAAGCTTCGAAAACATGCAGGACGCGCTGGAGCAGGCCCTGAGCGAAGGCGGCAAGGTATTCGGCGGCGAGCGTCAGCTCGAAGACAAATTCCCGAACGCTTACTACGTTTCGCCGGCCATCGTCGAAATGCCGGAGCAGAGCGACGTGGTCTGCCACGAAACCTTCGCGCCGATCCTGTATGTGGTCGGTTACAGCGATTTCAACGAAGCCCTGCGTTTGAACAACGCTGTACCGCAAGGCCTGTCTTCGTGCATCTTCACCACCGATGTGCGTGAAGCCGAACAGTTCATGTCGGCGGTGGGCAGCGATTGCGGTATTGCCAACGTCAACATCGGCCCGAGCGGCGCGGAAATCGGCGGCGCGTTTGGTGGCGAGAAAGAAACCGGCGGTGGTCGCGAGTCCGGCTCCGACGCATGGCGCGGCTACATGCGCCGTCAGACCAACACCGTGAACTACTCGCTGGAGTTGCCATTGGCTCAAGGCATCACGTTCGATTAAGCGTCAGTCGTACAGTGATCCCCTGTGGGAGCGAGCCTGCTCGCGATAGCGGTGCGTCAGTCACGTAGTGGTCGACTGGCAGATAGCAATCGCGAGCGGGCTCGCTCCCACATTTGAACTTTGTGTTGGTTAGGTTTCTGTTGGAGTCTGGCAATGCCGTTACGCGAAGAGTGTCTTTGGGAAAAACTGACGCCGCAAAGGCCTGACAACGCGGCGCTCAAGGGAGAGGTGAAGGTCGATGTCTGCGTCATCGGCGCCGGTTTTACCGGTCTGTCGGCGGCCGTGCATTTGCTGGAGCAGGGTAAAACGGTTTGCGTGCTCGAAGCCCATCGCGCCGGACATGGCGGTTCCGGGCGCAACGTCGGGCTGGTCAATGCCGGCCTGTGGATTCCACCGGACGACATTGAAGCCGGGTTTGGCGAGGCGGTCGGCAGTCAGCTCAACCGCATGCTCGGTGCGGCTCCGGCCCTGGTGTTCAGCCTGGTCGACAAATACAACATCGATTGCCAGTTACGCCGTGAAGGCACGTTGCACATGGCGCACAACGCCCGCGGTGAAGCGGATCTGCGCAGTCGCGAAGAACAGTGGAAGCGCCGTGGCGCGCCGGTCGAGCTACTGACCGGGCAGGCTTGCGAACAAGCCACGGGCACCAAAAAAATCGCCGCCGCCTTGCTCGATCGGCGTGCCGGCACGGTCAATCCCATGGCCTACACCACGGGGCTGGCCAAAGCGGCCATCGGCCTCGGTGGTCAATTGTTCGATCATTCCCCGGTCACCCGACTCGAACGCCAGGGCCAGCGCTGGTCGGTGCAGACCGCCCAGGGTTCGGTACTGGCCGAGCAAGTGGTGATTGCCTCCAATGCATACACCGAGGGCGACTGGACGGAATTACGGCGCAATTTCTTCCCCGGTTATTACTACCAGGTGGCGTCGGTGCCGCTGACGGAAGAGGCCGCGCAACACATTCTTCCGGGTGGCCAGGGTTCCTGGGATACCCGCCAGGTGCTCAGCAGCATTCGCCGCGATAAAGACGGTCGTCTGTTGCTTGGCAGTCTGGGCAACGGCAATCAGAAACCGACCTGGTTCCTCAAGGCGTGGGCCGATCGCGTCCAGCAGCATTATTTCCCTTACCTCAAACCGGTGGAGTGGGAGTGCACCTGGACCGGTCGCATTGCGTTCACCCCCGATCATTTGATGCGTCTGTTCGAGCCGGCGCCCGGTTTAGTGGCAGTCACCGGTTACAACGGCCGGGGCGTGACCACGGGTACAGTCGTCGGTAAAGCCTTTGCCGATTATTTGTGTAACGGAAATCCTCAAGCGCTACCGATTCCCTTTGCACCCATGCAGCCATTGGCCGGGGTCGGGTTGCGCAGTTGTCTTTATGAGGCGGGCTTTTCGCTGTATCACGCGGGCCAGTGCCTGCGGATCGTCATTTGATGATTGAAATCGTGCTGGAGAGCGGCGCTTTTTCGCGCAGCGACTAGCCTGTAATGGTGCGGGTTGTAGCAGTACCGCACCAGCAGTGTGCAGTTCGGTGACGTGGGTTGTTACAGGCGGGTTGCACACCGTTTGGTGTAGTGGTTGCAATGATGGCACGGGAGGGTTGCGCCTCAATAAATAAAAGGTTTCACCTTCTCTGGTTTAGACGGTTGCACACCCAATGAAAATGGGATCGAAACAGTCAAAATAACAATAAAGCAGCGACTTTTTTCAGAATAAAAAACCGATGGCACGGCACTTGCTCTGAGCATTAACGAAGTCGCAGTGCCAACTAAAAAAACCTTGGAGCACCACCTCATGTCCCAGACGTTTTACAAGAAAGGCTTTCTGGCCCTCGCAGTGGCAACTGCGTTGGGTGTTTCTGCGTTTGCTCAGGCTGACATCAAGATCGGCGTAGCGGGTCCAATGACGGGCGCCAACGCGGCATTTGGCGAGCAGTACATGAAGGGTGCGCAGGCAGCTGCCGATGCGGTCAACGCAGCGGGCGGCGTAAACGGGGAAAAAATCGTACTGGTCAAGGGCGATGACGCCTGCGAACCGAAACAGGCTGTGACGGTCGCCAAGGACCTGACCAACCAGAAAGTCGCCGGCGTGGTCGGTCACTTCTGCTCCTCGTCGACCATCCCGGCCTCCGAGATCTACGACGAAGCGGGCATCATCGCGATCACTCCAGGCTCCACCAACCCACAGGTTACCGAACGCGGCCTGAGCGCCATGTTCCGTATGTGCGGTCGTGACGACCAGCAAGGCATCGTGGCCGGCGACTACATCGTCGACGTGCTCAAGGGCAAGAAGGTTGTCGTGCTGCACGACAAGGACACCTACGGCCAGGGCCTGGCAGATGCCACCAAGGCTCAACTGGTCAAGCGCGGCGTGACGCCAGTGCTGTACGAAGGCCTGACCCGTGGTGAGAAAGACTTCAGCACCATCGTGACCAAAATCCGCGGTGCCGGCGCCGATGTCGTCTACTTTGGCGGTCTGCACCCGGAAGCCGGTCCTCTGGTTCGTCAACTGCGTGAACAAGGCCTCAAAGACGTCAAGTTCATGTCCGACGACGGCATCGTGACCGACGAACTGGTGACCACCGCTGGCGGCCCGCAATTCGTCAACGGCGTGCTGATGACCTTCGGCGCCGACCCACGCCTGCTGCCAGACAGCAAGACCGTGGTAGACGAGTTCCGCAAAAAAGGCACCGAGCCAGAGGGCTACACCCTGTATGCCTACGCTTCGGTCCAGACCCTGGCTGCAGCCTTCAACGGCGCCAAGTCCAACAAGGGCGAGGACGCTGCCAAATGGCTGAAAGCACACCCGGTCAAGACCGTCATGGGCGAGAAGTCCTGGGACAGCAAGGGCGACCTGAAAGTCTCCGACTACGTGGTTTACGAGTGGGACAAGGACGGCAAATACCATCAACTGGAAAAACAGAAGTGAGATGAACAGCTGATTTGCCCGACGCCCTGGGTGTCGGGCAATCCTGAAACATGTCCGTGCAGTACCTGTCTTTTCTCGTAGAGCTGCACACAACCGTGTTGCGTCGGCGGCTGAACCCCGGTCCGTCGCAACCGGCTTCTGTGCAGTCTCTCAAATGCGTGAGATTGCGTTATGGATGGTATTTTCCTGCAGCAACTGGTCAACGGCCTGACCCTCGGGTCGGTCTATGGCCTGATCGCCATCGGCTACACAATGGTCTATGGCATCATCGGCATGATCAACTTCGCCCACGGCGAGGTTTACATGATTTCCGCTTACCTCGCGGCAATCAGTCTGGCTCTGCTGGCATACTTCGGTATTGAATCCTTCCCTCTGCTGATGCTCGGCACTCTGATCTTCACCATCGTCGTCACGGCGGTGTATGGCTGGGTCATCGAGCGTGTCGCCTACAAACCCCTGCGTAACTCCACCCGACTGGCACCGCTGATCAGCGCCATCGGTATTTCGCTGATCCTGCAAAACTATGCACAGATCGCCCAAGGCGCGAAGCAACAAGGTGTACCGACCTTGCTGACGGGGGCCTGGCGCGTCGACATCGGCACCGGTTTCGTGCAGTTGACCTACACCAAGGTCTTCATTCTGGTCGCCGCGTTTGCCGGCATGGCCGTGCTGACCTACATCATCAAGTACACCAAGCTCGGCCGCATGTGCCGCGCAACACAGCAAGACCGCAAGATGGCCTCGATCCTCGGGATCAACACCGATCGGGTGATCTCCTATGTGTTCATCATCGGTGCAGCGATGGCGGCCCTGGCCGGTGTGCTGATCACCATGAACTACGGCACATTCGACTTCTATGCCGGCTTCATCATCGGCATCAAGGCGTTCACCGCCGCCGTGCTCGGCGGAATCGGTTCGCTGCCTGGCGCCATGCTCGGCGGGATCATTCTCGGGATTTCCGAGTCGCTGTTCTCCGGTCTGGTCAACTCGGACTACAAAGACGTTTTCAGCTTCTCGCTGCTGGTTCTCGTTCTGGTCTTTCGGCCTCAAGGCCTGCTCGGCCGTCCTCTTGTGTCGAAGGTGTAAGCGATGTCTTCAACCACTAAAAAATCCATTGATGTCAAAAAAAGTCTGGTTGACGCGATTCTTGCCGGTCTCATCGCCCTGATTGTGTTCGGACCGATCGTCGGCGTCGTGCTCGACGGCTACGGCTTCAACCTGGAAACAACCCGGGTGGCATGGATTGTCGCCATCGTCATGGCCGGTCGCTTTGCCTTGAGCCTGTTCCTGCAAACCCCGAAGGGCCTGAAAATCCTCGAAGGTTTTGAAACCACCGGCTCCGGGGTGCATGTACTGCCACCCGATTACAAATCCCGCCTGCGCTGGATCATCCCGCTGGTGATCGTCATCGCGGTGGTGTTTCCGTTCTTCTCCAACTCTTACCTGCTGGGCGTGGTTATCCTCGGCCTGATCTATGTGTTGCTGGGGCTGGGGCTGAACATCGTGGTCGGCCTGGCCGGCCTGCTCGACCTGGGTTATGTGGCGTTCTACGCCATCGGGGCCTACGGTCTGGCGCTCGGGTATCAGTACCTGGGACTGGGCTTCTGGACGGTGCTGCCTCTGGCGGCGATCACCGCCGGTCTGGCCGGTTGCATCCTCGGGTTCCCGGTGCTGCGTTTGCACGGCGACTACCTGGCGATCGTGACCCTGGGTTTCGGTGAAATCATCCGCTTGATCCTCAACAACTGGCTGTCCCTGACGGGGGGCCCGAACGGCATGCCGGCTCCGTTGCCGACATTCTTCGGCCTCGAGTTCGGCAAGCGGGCGAAGGATGGCGGGGTGCCTTTCCACGAGTTCTTCGGTATCGCCTATAACCCGGACGTGAAGTACTACTTCATCTATGCGGTGTTGTTCCTGGTGGTGCTGGCTGTGCTCTACATCAAGCATCGTCTGGTCAAGATGCCGGTGGGTCGTGCCTGGGAAGCCCTGCGTGAAGATGAGATCGCCTGCCGCTCCATGGGGCTGAACCACGTACTGGTCAAGCTCTCGGCGTTTACCATCGGCGCTTCGACGGCCGGTCTGGCCGGCGTGTTCTTTGCCACCTACCAGGGCTTTGTGAACCCGACCTCGTTCACCTTCTTCGAATCGGCGCTGATCCTCGCCATCGTGGTGCTCGGCGGCATGGGTTCGACCATCGGTGTCGTGATGGCGGCCTTCGTGCTGACCGTGGCCCCGGAACTGCTGCGCGGCTTTGCGGAGTACCGCGTGCTGCTGTTCGGCATCCTGATGGTGTTGATGATGATCTGGCGACCGCGCGGCCTGATTCGGATCAGCCGTACCGGTGTGACCCCGCGTAAAGGAGTAGCGCCATGAGCGAAGTCGTACTCTCCGTAGAGAAGCTGATGATGCACTTCGGCGGCATCAAGGCGTTGAATGATGTCAGCCTGCAGGTCAAGCGCAACTCGATCTTCGCCCTGATCGGCCCCAACGGTGCCGGCAAGACCACCGTGTTCAACTGCCTGACCGGGTTCTACAAGGCCTCGGGCGGCAAGATCGAACTGAATGTGCGCGGCGAGAAAACCAACGTCATCAAGTTGCTCGGCGAATCGTTCAAACCGACCGATTTCGTCTCGCCGAAATCCTTCGCCAGTCGCCTGTTCTACAAGGCGTTCGGCGGCACCCACCTGGTGAACCGTGCCGGCCTGGCGCGGACCTTCCAGAACATTCGCCTGTTCAAGGAAATGTCGGTGCTGGAAAACCTGCTGGTGGCCCAGCACATGTGGGTCAACCGCAACATGCTGGCCGGCATCCTCAACACCAAGGGCTATCGCAAGGCCGAAAGCGATGCGTTGGACCATGCGTTCTACTGGCTGGAAGTGGTGGACCTGGTGGACTGTGCCAACCGTCTGGCCGGTGAACTGTCCTACGGCCAGCAACGTCGCCTGGAAATCGCCCGGGCCATGTGCACCCGTCCGCAGATCATCTGCCTCGACGAACCGGCCGCCGGCCTCAACCCTCAGGAAACCGAAGCGCTGAGCGCGATGATCCGTCTGCTGCGCGACGAGCACGATCTGACCGTGGTGCTGATCGAACACGACATGGGCATGGTAATGAGTATTTCCGATCACATCGTGGTGCTGGACCACGGCATCGTCATCGCCGAGGGTGGCCCTGACGATATCCGTAACGACCCGAAAGTGATTGCCGCCTACCTGGGCGCCGACGAAGAGGAGCTCGCATGACTAACGGTGCCATCCTCGAACTCAAGGAGCTGGACGTGTTTTACGGGCCGATCCAGGCCCTGAAGAAAGTCTCGCTGCACATCAATGAAGGTGAAACCGTCAGCCTCATCGGCTCCAACGGCGCCGGCAAGTCGACCCTGCTGATGTCGATTTTCGGCCAGCCACGGGCGGCGAGCGGGCAGATTCTCTATCAAGGTGTGAACATTACCCAAAAGTCGTCGCACTACATTGCCTCCAACGGCATCGCGCAATCGCCGGAAGGGCGGCGGGTGTTCCCCGACATGACCGTCGAGGAAAACCTGCTGATGGGCACCATCCCGATCGGTGACAAGTACGCCAAGGAAGACATGCAGCGCATGTTCGAACTGTTCCCGCGGCTCGAAGAGCGGCGTAACCAGCGCGCCATGACCATGTCCGGCGGCGAGCAGCAAATGCTCGCCATCGCCCGTGCGCTGATGAGCCGTCCGAAACTGTTGTTGCTGGACGAGCCTAGCCTCGGGCTGGCGCCGATTGTGGTGAAACAGATCTTCGCCACCCTGCGGGAACTGGCCAAGACCGGCATGACCATCTTCCTGGTCGAGCAGAACGCCAACCACGCCCTCAGGCTTTCGGACCGGGCCTATGTGATGGTCAACGGCGAGATCCGCATGACCGGCACTGGCAAGGAGCTGCTGGTCAACGAGGATGTGCGTAACGCCTATCTCGGCGGGCATTGATTCCAGCCTGATGTAACCCAAGCCCCGGCGCGCAATCGCCGGGGCTTTTTTACGGTTCTTCACGGAATCCCGGGAAACACAGAAACAAGAACGCCGATTTGATTGATGATGTTCGTGCGAGCAAACACAT